>NZ_JBXVVE010000007.1:0-182231 GCF_057219325.1 Polaribacter sp. YIW18
AAGTTAAGCCCAATAGCGCCGATGGTACTGCATTTTTGTGGGAGAGTAGGTCGCTGCCTTTCTTTAAGTTTCTGACTTATCAGAAATTACAAAACCTCATATCATACGATATGAGGTTTTTTTTTATCTTCTCTTTAGTTTTTGTTATCGTAGCTTTATTATATACATTAGTATAATTATAAATAAATTCGACACATTACAATGATTATCCATACATAATTTTAAAAAAAAACTCATCAATTCTATTGATGAGTTTTTTAAGTTTGGAATAACCTCCAAGATATATTTTGTTTTGTACTACATTGCAACTAAATCTCCTGTAATATCTTTAGAAGGTAATTCAGATTTTCCCATTAAGTATAAATCTACTTGGCGTGCAGCTTCTCTTCCTTCTGAAATTGCCCAAACAATTAATGATTGTCCTCTACGCATATCACCTGCAGTAAAAATATTTGGAATATTGGTTTGGTATTTTCCATATTCTGCTTTGTAATTAGAACGAGCATCTGTTTGAATGCCTAGTTTATCTGCTAATGTATTTTCTGGACCTGTAAAACCTAAAGCTAAAAGAGCTAAATCACAAGGCCAGGTTTTTTCTGTACCTTCTATTTCAATTAATTGAGGTCTTTGACCTGGTACCATTTTCCATTCTACATTCACAGTTTTTAATGCTGTTAATTTTCCGTTTTTATCTTTAACAAATTCTTTTGTATTGATTAACCAATTTCGTTCTACACCTTCTTGATGAGAAGATGAAGTTTTTAATTGTAGTGGCCAAAAAGGCCATGGAGTTGAAGCAGATCGCTCTCCTGGAGGTTTTGGCATAATTTCGAAATTAACCACAGATTTTGCTCCATGTCTGTTTGAAGTTCCAATACAATCCGAACCAGTATCTCCACCACCGATTACAATAACATTTTTATCAGTAGCCATTATCTGGTCTTTTACTTCTTTACCAAATAATACTTTTGTTTGTTGTGTTAAAAAATCCATTGCTTGTACCACACCATCTGCATCTATACCTGGAGTTGGTAAACTACGTCTTTCTGTAGCTCCACCACATAAAACAATACTGTCAAAGGCTTTTAAATCTTTTACTTCATAATTTACTCCAACATTTACATTGGTTTTAAAAATGATGCCTTCTGCTTTTAAAATTGCAATTCTACGATCTATTATTTCCTTTTCCATTTTGAAATTTGGAATTCCATATCGTAATAAACCACCTACTTCATCATCTCTTTCAAAAACAGTAACTGTGTGACCAGCTCTGTTTAATTGCTGTGCTGCAGCTAAACCAGCAGGGCCAGAACCTACAATTGCAATAGTTTTTCCTGTTCTACTTTTCGGAGGTTGTGGTTTTATCCATCCTTCTTTAAAAGCTCTCTCTACAATATTTTTTTCTATATTTTCTATTGAAACTGGATTTTCAATAATACCTAAAACACATGATTTTTCACATGGAGCAGGGCACAAACGACCTGTAAACTCAGGGAAATTATTTGTAGAATGTAGTATCCATGAAGCTTTTTTCCATTCACCTTGATGTACCATGTGATTGAAATCTGGAATTAGATTTCCTAACGGACATCCACTGTGACAGAAAGGTATACCACAATCCATACAACGTGAACCTTGTGTTTTTATCTCTTTTTCTGAAAGAGGAACTGTAAATTCTTTATAGTTTTTTACACGATCTTTTACAGATGTATATTTTTCATCTTGTCTATCAAATTCTTTAAATCCTGTTACTTTTCCCATGACATTATGTTGTTGTTAATTCTTCTACCATTGGTTCTTCTGTTCTTAAACGCTCTAAAGCTCGTTTATATTCAGTAGGCATAACTTTTACAAAGTTTTTTATGCTTTTTTTCCAATTTGAGATTAATTCTGTTCCTTTTTTACTGTCTGTATATAAAACGTGTTTTTCTATGATTGCTTTTAGTTCAGCAGCTTCTTCTTCTAAAATTTCTTCGAATTCTATAGTTTCTGTATTACAAAGACCGTTTACAAATTTATTTTCAGGGTCATATACATAAGCAATTCCACCACTCATACCAGCAGCAAAATTACGTCCTGTTTTTCCTAATACGATTACTTTACCACCCGTCATATATTCACAACAATGATCTCCAACACCTTCTACAACTGAAGTTGCACCAGAATTACGAACTGCAAAACGTTCTCCTGCAATACCGTTTATATATGCTTGACCATCTACAGCACCAAATAAACAGACATTACCTACAATAATATTGTTTTCTGCTAAAAAGTCTGCTTTTGCAGGTTTTTTAATAATTAGTTTTGCGCCTGATAATCCTTTTCCTAAATAATCATTTGTGTTACCATCTAAGGTAAATGTTAGTCCATGTGCCCCAAAAGCACCAAAACTTTGACCAGCTGAACCTGTAAAATTAATATTTAAAGTATCTTCTGGTAAGCCTAAATGACCATAAATTTTAGAAATTTCATTACTCACAATTGCACCAACAGTTCTGTTTGTGTTTTTAATTGGGTAATTTAAATTCATTTTTTCTTTACGATACAAGGCTCTATGTGAATCTTTTAAAATAGTAAAGTCTAATACATCTTCTAGATTATGATCTTGTTGTTCTGTATTGTTTACAGTCATTTTTCTATAAGATGAAGGTCTGTGTAAAATACTTGATAAATCTAATCCTTTTGCTTTATAGTGTTTAATAGCTTTATTGGCGTTTATTTTATGAGTTTGACCAACCATTTCAGCAAGTGTTCTAAAACCTAACTGTGCCATTATTTTTCTTAATTCTTCAGCAATATAGTAGAAGAAATTAATAACATGTTCTGGAGTACCTTTAAAGTTTTTGCGCAACTCTTTATCTTGCGTAGCAATACCAACAGGACAGGTATTTAAATGACATTTACGCATCATAATACAACCAGAAGCTACTAAAGGTGCGGTTGCAAAACCAAATTCTTCTGCCCCTAATAGTGCTGCAATTGCAACATCTCTACCTGTTTTTAATTGTCCATCACATTCTACAACAATTCTACTTCTTAAATTATTTAAAACGAGTGTTTGTTGTGCTTCTGCTAAACCAAGCTCCCAAGGTAAACCAGCGTGTTTTAACGATGTAAGAGGTGATGCTCCTGTACCACCATCGTAACCAGAAATTAACACGACATCTGCTTTTGCTTTGGATACACCAGCAGCAATTGTACCTACACCAACTTCTGAAACTAATTTTACATTAATTCTTGCTTCGCGATTTGCATTTTTTAAATCGAAAATTAATTGAGCTAAATCTTCAATTGAATAAATATCGTGGTGTGGAGGAGGGGATATTAGACCTACAAAAGGTGTTGAGTTACGTGCATTTGCAATCCAAGGTAAAACTTTGTAGCCAGGTAATTGACCACCTTCACCAGGTTTTGCACCTTGTGCCATTTTAATTTGAATTTCTTTGGCATTTGTTAAATAATGAGAGGTAACACCAAATCTACCAGAAGCAACTTGCTTTATGGCAGAGTTTCTACTATCTCCATTAATATCTTTTTGAAAACGTTTTCTGTCTTCACCACCTTCACCTGAATTAGATTTTCCTCCAATTCTGTTCATGGCAATGGCTAAATTTTCGTGTGCTTCTCTAGAAATTGATCCATAGGACATAGCACCCGTTTTAAAACGTTTGACAATTTCTGTCCAAGGTTCTACTTCTTCTAAAGGAATAGGATCTAGGTTATCAAATTGAAACAAACCACGAATTGTCATTAACTCTTCTGCCTGCTCGTTTATTGCTTTTGCATAAATATCATAGCTTGCTTGATCACTTAAACGTACCGCTTGTTGTAATTTAGAAACGGTTGTAGGGTTAAATAAATGGCGCTCGCCATTTCTTCTCCATCTGTAGTCTCCACCAATATTTAAACCTAAGTTTTTATCAATTTGATTGTCTGGATATGCTTGTTTGTATCTGTTAGCTATTTCTTTTTCTATCTCATATAAACCTATACCTTCTATTCTTGACGCTGTATAAGGGAAATATTTTTCTACGAATTGAGAGTTGAAACCAACAATTTCGAAAATTTGAGAACCTCTGTAAGAATGTAATGTTGAGATTCCTATTTTGTTCATCACTTTTAAAAGACCTTTACCAATAGCTTTGTTGAAATTGTCAACCGCTTTTTGCTCGTCCATATCAGTAATAAAGCCTTCTTTTACCTGCATTCTTATGATTTCATTAACCATATAAGGATTGATGGCACTTGCGCCATAACCAAATAAAGTTGCAAAATGATGTGGTTCACGTGGTTCTGCAGATTCAATAATAATGTCGAAATAAGAACGTTTTCTTAATCTATTTAATTGATGATTTACAAAAGAACATGCTAAAAGAGCAGGAATTGGTGCAAATTCTTGATTAACACCTCTGTCTGAAAGAATAATAATATTACTTTTATTTTCAATAGCTTTTTCTACTTGTAGAATTATATTGTCTAAAGCATCTTCTAATCCGTTTAAACCTTGATTTTTTGGATATAAAATTTGGATAGTTTCTGCTTTAAAACCATCAATATCGATACTTCTAATTTTTTCTAAATCTGGATTAGATATTACAGGATTTTGAATTCTTAGCTTTCTACATTGTCTTTCTGTAATGCTAAATATGTTTCTGTCTTTTCCTAAATTTAAGCTAATGTCTGTTACAATTTCTTCGCGAATACCATCTAAAGGTGGGTTTGTAACTTGTGCAAATAATTGTTTAAAGTAGTTAGAGATTAATTGAGGTCTGTCTGATAAAACAGCTAATGGAGTATCAATACCCATAGAACCTAAAGCTTCTTTACCTACTTGTGCCATTGGCGTAATAACTTCTTGAATATCTTCAAAAGTATAATTAAATAAACGCTGGCGTGTTTTAATATCAATAGTTTCTATTGGGCAAGTATCGCCTGTGTAAGGCACATCTTTTAAATGCAAACGTGTTTTGTCTAACCATTTTTGGTAAGGTCTTTCTAAAACAATTTTTGCTTTTATTTCTTCGTCTTCTATGATTCTACCTTCATTCATATCTACCAAGAACATTTTTCCTGGTTCTAATCTACCATGTCTTTTTACGTCTTCTGGGTCAATATCTACAACCCCAATTTCTGATGACATGATTAATTTACCACTTTTGGTAACGGTATATCTAGAAGGTCTTAATCCGTTTCTGTCTAATAAAGCACCTATATAATCACCATCTGTAAAAGGTACAGACGCTGGGCCATCCCAAGGCTCCATAATGCACCCATTATATTCATAAAAAGCTTTACGCTCTTCAGACATGTTTTTGTGTTTTTCCCAAGCTTCAGGAATCATCATCATCATAATTTCTGGTAATGAACGACCTGTGTGTGTTAATAGTTCTACAACCATATCCATGGATGCAGAATCAGATTTACCTGGTAAAATAATTGGGAATAATTTTTCTATTTGCGGACCAAAAACATCACTTTTCATGATTTCTTCTCGAACACGCATTCTACTTACATTTCCACGTAACGTGTTTATTTCTCCATTTTGACACATAAATCTAAATGGTTGTGCAAGTTCCCAGGTTGGCATTGTATTGGTAGAAAAACGTTGGTGCACTAATGCCAAACGTGTAACTAAATCTATTTCTTGAAGGTCTTTATAGTATGGACCAATATCTTCTGGCATAATAATACCTTTATAGATAATGGTTGTTATTGATAAACTAGAAACGTAAAAGTAGTTACTTTCAGAAATTTTAGAATTTCTAATCTCGTGTTCTGCTATTTTACGAGCAGCATATAATTTTGCTTTAAAAGTAGCTTCGTCTATCTCTTCGTTTTTACCAATAAAAAGTTGCTCTATATTTGGTTCTGATGCCAATGCAATTGCACCTAATTGAGAGGAATCTACAGGAACTTCTCTCCATCCTAAAATAGAAAGACCTTGGTTTTTTATTTCGTTTTCAAGTGTTTTTTTACAAAAATCATATTGATTTGTTACTTTAGGTAAAAACACCATTGCAACGGCGTATTCTCTTTGTTCTGGGATAGAAAAATCACAGACTCTTTTAAAATATTCGTGAGGTATATCTATTAGTAAACCAGCACCATCACCAGTTTTTCCATCAGAACTTACACCTCCTCTATGTTCTAGTTTTACTAGAATTTCTAGAGCATCATGTATAATTTGATTTGTTTTGTCTCCATTTAAATTACAGATAAATCCTGCACCGCAATTTTCGTGTTCAAATTCTGGTAAATATAAGCCTTGTTTCTCCATATCGTATTCAATTATATCTACAAAGCTATGTATTTTGTTGAATATAATTTAGTTTTTGAACTTATTTGATGTAATTTTTACGATGAAAATAAAATAATCGTATAAATAGTTTAATTATAATAATTATAGCGTGTTTTTTTAAGAAAATGATAATAAACATAAAAAACCTGCAAATATTGTTATTTGCAGGTTTAAAATAAAATGAATTTTTATTTATTAATGCTCGTTTAGGCGAAAATCTGGATAAGCATCCATACCGTGTTCATGAACATCTAAACCTTCTAACTCTTCTTTTTCACTAACTCTTATTCCTATTGTCTTTTTTAAAGTAAAAATAATAAGAAATGATGTTATTAGACAAAATACAGCATAGGAAGCAACGCCTATTAATTGACTTAAAAATTGTTCTACACCAGCTAGGTTTCCAAAAATACCAACAGCTAAAGTACCCCAAATTCCACAAATTAAATGGACTGCTATTGCACCAACAGGGTCATCTAATTTTAATTTATCAATAATATTTACAGCAAATACAATTAAAGCACCTGCAATAGTACCAATTAAAATGGCATCCATTGGAGACATTTGATCTGCACCAGCAGTGATACCAACTAATCCACCTAAAATTCCATTTAAAAACATTGTTAAATCTAAATTTTTATACATAATTGTAGATACTAAAGCTGCTACAACACCACCTGCTGCTGCTGCTAAACAAGTGGTTACTAAAGTTAAAGATGTTAAAGTTGGGTCTGCAGACAATACAGAGCCACCATTAAAACCAAACCATCCTAACCAAAGTATTAAAACGCCTGCAGTTGCTAATGGGATGTTGTGACCAGGAATTGCTTGAGGTTTTCCGTTTTTAAATTTACCAATTCTTGATCCTAAAAGACATACCGCTACTATTGCTGCCCAACCACCAACAGAGTGTACTAGAGTAGAACCTGCAAAATCATAAAAAGGAGTATCTAATTGATCTAAAAAACCGCCACCCCATTTCCATGAACCAGCTATTGGATATACTAGGCCAACATAGATTAGTGTAAAAATCATAAAGGGAACAATTTTCATTCTTTCTGCTACAGCACCAGAAACTATTGTTGCTGCAGTGGCTGCAAACATTCCTTGAAACAAGAAATCTGTCCAATATGTGTATCCTTCATTATAAGATAAATCTAAGGCACCATCTTTTAGTGGAGCTGAAATTCCGAAAATAAAGTCTCCTAAATAACCAGATGCATTTGCTCCCCATGTTGGGTACATTAAGTTAAAACCAACTAAGGCATATAATAAAAGCCCTACAGTAATAATAAAAATATTTTTAAATAAAATATTGATTGTATTTTTTTGTCTTGTTAAACCAATTTCTAAAAATGCAAATCCTAAATGCATAAAAAAAACGAGTGCTGTACAGATCATCATCCATACGTTGTTTGTTGTAAGTATTTCCATGTTGCTTTGTTATATTGATTTTTTCTTTAAAGTTTCACCACCTTTTTCTCCTGTTCTAATTCTATAAGCTTCAGTGATATCTGAAACAAATATTTTACCATCGCCAACATTTCCAGTTGCTGCAGATTTTAAAAGGGCATCAATAGTAATTTGCTCAAAATCGTCATTTACTACTATAGATAGGTATCTTCTTTGAATATCGCTAGTACTATAACTTACACCTCTATATACATGAGCTTCTTTTTCGTTACCAAGACCAGTAACATCCCAATAAGAAAAAAAGTTTACATCTACATCGTGTAGTGCTTCTTTTACCGTTTTAAATTTGGATTTTCGAATAATTGCTTCAATTTTTTTCATGATAAAAAATTATTATTTTTGTTAAATTGACTGCAAAATAAAAAAAAATATATGTGCCTTAGTTTGAGTGAATTCCATTATTTATTTTTTTTAAGGTATATATTTTTTTTTCTATAAAAATTGAAGATTAATTTTATGGAATAAAAAAAACACACAGTTTAAACTGTGTGTTTTTTAAATATTCAATAAAAATTTAAAATGTTTAATTATTTGTCATCTTCAAATTCTCTTACTCTTTTTCCTGGGTAAGCAATTGACCCATGTTCTGAAATATCTAAACCTTCTATTTCTACTTCTTTAGTTACACGTAGTCCCATAGTAGCTTTTAATATAGCTAATATGATGAAAGATAAAGCAACAGCCCAAATTGCGTAAGCTAAAACGCCAATTGCTTGAGCGCCTAATTGAGCAGCACCACCACCATTGAATAATCCAATACCAGTATCACCATCTACACCCCAAAGTCCAATTACTAAAGTACCCCAAGCACCTGCTACACCGTGAACTGAAGCTGCACCAATAGCATCATCAATTTTTAATTTCTTTTCGATAAACTCAATTGAGAAAACTACTAAGATACCACCAATTAAACCAGCTAATACAGCACCACCAGCAGTCATGTTACCACAGCCCGCAGTTATACTAACCAAACCAGCTAAACAACCGTTTAAAGTTTGTCCTAAATTAGGTTTACCATACCAGATCCAAGTTGTAATTAAAGCACCTAAACCACCTGCAGCAGCAGCTAAGTTTGTAATTAAAACTACAGTAGAGGCACCAGTTGCATCATCGCCACCCCAAGCTAGTTGAGATCCACCATTAAAACCAAACCATCCAAACCATAGGATAAATACCCCTAATGTTGCTAATATTTGGTTGTGACCAGGTATAGGAAATACTTTGCCATCTACATATTTTCCAATTCTAGGACCTACCATAAATGCAGCTACTAAAGCAGCCCATCCACCTACAGAGTGTACAATTGAAGAACCTGCAAAATCAATAAACTCTGCGGGCATAATTCCTTCAGTGTCATTTAACCAGCCACCATTCCATTCCCATCCTCCAGAGATTGGGTAGATAATAGCAGTCATAATTAAAGAAAATATAATATAAGTTGTATATTTTGTTCTACCTGCTATTGCTCCAGATACAATTGTTGCTGTTGTTGCAGCAAACATTGTTTGGAAGAATAAATCGGCTCCTTCTCCTTGAAATAATCCACTCCAAAAGAACCATCCATTAGATGTGTCTCCGTACATTAAAGAGTATCCAACCAACCAAAAAGTAATTGAACCCACACAAATGTCTAGCAAGTTTTTCATTGCTATGTTAACTGCGTTTTTAGATCTTGTCATACCAGATTCTACTAATGTAAATCCTGCTTGCATTAAGAATACTAAGATACCTGCAATAAGCATCCAAAGCATTCCCATATCCCCATTTACTTGCTCTAAAACTTTAGCAGCTTCAGTTGCTGGGGCATCTTGAAATAATGTTAATAATAAACTCATAGTATATAATTTTAGTTAATAATCGGTTTTTCTTAGAAAGAGTATACTGCTGCTAGAGCAAAGGAGCTTAATGCTTTATCTCCAACAAAAGCTGCTTCTGAAGTAGAGTCTAATCTTAATTCTGGAATAATTGTTAAAGATCCTATGCTATAGTTTCCTGTTAGAGTAGTTGCAAATACGCTAGAATCAGCTACACCAGTTCCTATTGCTCCAAAATCACCATCTTCTATAAAATATTCTGTTCTTAAACCGATTTTAAAAGAGTCTGATGTTGCGATTTGTGGATATAATGCTGCTCCATAAAAACCTGGGCCATCATCACTACCACTTAAATAAGCAGCGTTGATTCCTAAGAAAAAGCTATTAGATACATCAAAACCACCTGTATAATCTATTTCAAAGAAAGCTGGATCTACTAATACGTTTAAATATTGTCCATAAAAACCTAACTGTGCTCCAAATGCGTAACTTCCATTAGGATTAAACTCTGTAGCGTCAGTAGGATTCATAACCGCTAACATTAACGAAGTATCTTCTCCTAAAGCAATATCTGCTTTAATACCAGTATGGCTAAATGGACCATAAGAGAATAAGTACGATGTACTATAGTTAAAGTTTGCAGTTGGAGAAATAACCTCATACCCTAAAAATGTATTAAAGTTACCCATTGTTAATGTTACTTTTTCGCTTACATTCCAGTATGCATATAATTGGTTTACAATTTGTGAGCTTCCAACTGGAGATCCGAAAACGGCATCTACACCTCTTGGGCCATATACCATATCTGCTACAAAACCAACTTTTTCACCTTCATAGCCAGCAATTACATTAATCATACCTAAAGCAAAACCAGGTTGGTTTGCAAAAGAGCTTCCAGGAGCTGTGTCATAATTACCTCCACTGATGTTACCTCTAAAGTAAGTGTCAATACTACCACTTAACGTAAATTTTTTTTCTTCTTCTTGTGCGTTTACTATTAAACTACTTGCTAATAATAAAGTAAAAATTAATTTTTTCATAATTGATGTTCTTTTTGTGTTTGTTAATTATTTGTTAATGAACTCGGGTCAAAAGTATATATAAAATTTTAACTGACAAGGGGTGTGTTTTTAAAAATCAGTATATTTTTAACACTACCCCTAAAAAAAATAGGGGTTAAATTGAAATAAGTGTATTTTTAAACTAATGAGAGCTAAAAAATATTAGGTTCGTAAAAATAAAGTATATAATTTTGAGATATTCATAAAAATGCACCTTTTCTAAAAAAAAACGCAATTATTGTATTTTTACACCCATGAAATATTCGTTTTCTTATATAATTTCTTTACAATTTCTTGGTTTTCGTTTTTCTGGATGGCAAAAACAAACAAATGCCAAAACTTTGCATGATATGGTAGATAAAACCCTGTCTTTTGTATTGGTTAATGCTGATTATAAAACCATTGGTATTGGAAGAACAGATGCTAAAGTGTCTGCAAACACTTATTTTTTACAGCTTTTTGTAAAAGAGAAGGTTGATGAACATCGTTTTATAGATTCTTTAAATTCTAATTTTTCTCCAGATTTTAAAGCTTTATCCATTAAAAAAGTAGCTACAAACTTTAATATTATTAAAGCGTCTAAGGTTAAAGAATATCATTATTACTTTTCTTTCGGAGAAAAAAATCACCCTTTTGCTGCGCCATTTATTGTTAATATTGATGCTGAATTAGATATTGAAAGAATGCAAAAAGGCGCCAAACTCTTTGAAGGCGAACATTATTTTAATTTATACTGTACAAAACCTTCAGAAAACACAATTTTTAAAAGAACTATTGATAGTTGTGAGTTGGTAGTGAATGATGTTTTAAAAGCCAGCTTCTTTCCAGAGCAATCTTATATATTAAAGGTGAAGGGAAAAGGTTTTTTGCGTTATCAAATCAGGTTGATGATGGCTACTTTGATAGAGCTTGGAAAAGGGAATTTAGATTTAGACTTTATTAAAGCTTCTTTAAAAGAAGATAATGATGGTGGATTTTTGAGAAATATAGCACCAGCCTCAGGTCTACAATTATTTGATGTGGAGTTAGAGTTGTAATAGCTAAACAGATTGTGTATGGGGTTTAAGAATTTGTCTGAGCCCTCATGCTTTTTATTGTGAATGCAGTTCTAAAAGCCTAACCTGAAAGGTTGCTCTCTAAAAAAAATCCACCTAAAAAGATGGATTATTGCATATTATATAATGAGTGTTTTTAAAATAGTTCTTAATTATACTCGAACTGATGTTTTTTTATCCTTTAATAACGCCTCTTGAAATTACAATTTTTTGTATTTCTGATGTTCCTTCGTAAATCTGAGTAATTTTTGCATCGCGCATTAAGCGCTCTACATGGTATTCTTTTACAAAACCATTTCCTCCATGAATTTGTACAGCTTCTACAGTTTGTTCCATTGCTACTTTACTTGCGTATAATTTTGCCATGGCAGAAGACATATCGTAATTTTTGCCTTGGTCTTTTTCCCAGGCAGCTTTCATTACTAGCATTCTTGCCGCTTCTATTTCTGTGTACATATCTGCCAGTTTAAAAGCAATGGCTTGGTGATTGCATATTTCTGTGCCAAAAGCTTTGCGTTCTTTAGAGTATTTTAAAGCTAATTCGTAAGCCCCTGCAGCAATACCTAAAGCTTGTGCAGCAATACCAATTCTACCTCCAGAAAGTGTTTTCATAGCGAATTTAAAACCAAAACCATCATCACCAATTCTATTTTCTTTAGGTACTTTTACGTCATTAAATAGTAGAGTATGTGTTTCTGAGCCACGTATGCCTAATTTATCTTCTTTAGGACCAATATGAAAACCTTCCATACCTTTTTCTACAATAAAAGCATTAATACCTTTATGGCCTTTTTCTCGATCTGTTTGTGCAATTACAAGATACACGTCAGAGCGTCCGCCATTTGTAATCCAGTTTTTTGTTCCGTTAATTAGGTAATAATCTCCTTTGTCTATAGCGGTTGTTGCTTGTGATGTAGCATCTGATCCAGCTTCTGGCTCGCTTAAACAAAAAGCGCCAATTTGTTCTCCAGTAGCAAGTTTGGTAAGGTATTTTTGTTTTTGGTCTTCTGTGCCATAAGTTTGTAGGCCATAACAAACTAAAGAATTGTTTACAGAAACCATCACAGAAGCAGAAGCGTCTATTTTAGAAAGTTCTTCCATGACCAATACATAGGAAATGCTGTCCATGCCACTTCCACCGTACTTTGGATCAACCATAATCCCCATAAAACCAAGATCTCCCATTTTTTTTACTAATTCTTGTGGAAATTCTTGTTTGTGGTCTCTTTCTATAACGCCTGGTAACAATTCTGTTTGTGCAAAGTCTCTTGCAGCATCTCGAATCATTTTATGTTCTTCTGTTAAACTAAAATCCATTTTGTATATATTGTTATATTCGTAATTTAAGAACGTAAAGATATCGATTTCGTAACATATTTTCAATAGACTTTTATTATTTTTACACATATGAATAAAAAACACGTTTTTGCTTTAGGTTTAATGTCTGGTACCTCTTTAGATGGTGTAGATGTAGCCTATGTTAAATTTCATGAAAATAATTACTCAGATTTTGAAATCCTATTTGCAGATACCATATCGTATTCTAAAGAATGGAAACAGTTGTTGCAAAATGCTATTCGATTCTCTAAAAAGGAATTAGAAGATTTAGATATTGCTTATGGTAAGTATTTAGGTAAAATTGTAAATAATTTTATTACAAATTACAAAGTCGGCCCTGTAGATTTTATAGCCTCTCATGGACATACTATATTACACGAACCAGAAAAAGGAATCACTTTACAGATTGGGAATGGAAAACAAATAGCAATAATTACTAATCAAAAAGTGGTGTGCGATTTTAGAACTCAAGATGTAAAATTAGGTGGGCAAGGAGCACCTTTGGTACCGATAGGAGATGAGTTGTTATTTTCTCAGTATGATTACTGCATCAATTTAGGTGGGTTTGCAAATGTTTCTTTTAAAAAAGGAGCGCAAAGAATTGCTTATGATATTTGTCCTGTAAATATTGTTTTAAACTTTTACGTACATAAATTAGGTTTAGAATATGATGATGCAGGTAAAATTGCGGCTTCAGGAAAAATTAACAAACAACTTTTAGAAAGATTAAACGCTTTGTCATTTTATGAAAAAATCCCGCCAAAATCTTTGGGTTTAGAATGGGTTCAAAAAGAGATTTTTCCTTTAATAGATATGTATGAAAAGGATGTGGCAAACATACTGCGAACTTTTGCAGAACATGTTGCTTTGCAAATTGGGAAAATTATAAAAAACAATGAGGCAGTTTTGTTTACAGGTGGAGGTGTTTTTAATACCTTTTTAATGAGTGAAATTGAAAAATACGCCAACATTAAAATAACGTTAAAAAGTAACTTGTTAATCAATTATAAAGAAGCATTAATTTTTGCGTTGTTGGGCTTGTTAAAGATTGATAATCAGGTAAATTGTTTGCAGTCGGTTACAGGAGCTCAAAAAAACCATTCTTCTGGAGTCGTTTTTACACCTTAGTTTTTAAATTAAATTATTTGAACAGTCATTTTTTTGCAGTAAGTTTGTGCTAACACAGTTAGTTAATAATAATTAAAATTTTTAATAAATATGAATCAACTTTAACTATTCAATTTTCAAAAATTAAAATTGCTGAAAATTTAATTCAAAAAAAGTTGAAATTTATTTAAAATTAAAAATGAAAGAATTATTAAAAAAATACGAAAACACGCAACCAGAAATTGTTTTTCATTGGAAAGATAAAGAAACAGAAGCAGAAGGTTGGACAGTAATAAACTCTTTAAGAGGTGGTGCTGCTGGAGGTGGTACAAGAATGAGAAAAGGCTTAGATATGAACGAAGTTTTGTCTTTAGCCAAAACAATGGAGGTAAAATTTACGGTTTCTGGCCCCGCAATAGGTGGTGCAAAATCGGGTATTAATTTCGATCCAAACGACCCTAGAAAAAGAGGTGTTTTAGAGCGTTGGTATAAGGCAGTTACTCCACTTTTAAAACATTATTACGGTACAGGAGGAGATTTAAATGTAGATGCTGATAAAGATGTAATTCCGATTACAGAGAGTTGCGGTGTTTGGCATCCGCAAGAAGGTATTTTTAACGGGCATTTTAAACCTACTGAAGCCGATAAAATAAATAGAATTGGGCAATTGCGTTTAGGCGTTATTAAGGTGATAGAAAATAAATGTTTTTCGCCAGACTTGTCTAGAAAGTACACAATTGCAGATATGTTAACCGGTTATGGAGTTGCAGAAGCTGTAAAACATTATTACAACATTTATGGTGGTAATATTGTAGGTAAAAGAGCAATTGTGCAAGGTTTTGGAAATGTAGGTTCTGCTGCAGCCTATTATTTAACACAATTAGGAGCAAAAGTAGTCGGAATTATAGATAGAGATGGTGGTTTGATAAATGATAATGGTTTTACGCTAGAGGAAATGACTCACTTGTTTTTATCTAAGGATGGTAATAAGTTAATCTCTAAAAACATGATTCCTTTTGATGAAATCAATCAGCAAATTTGGAGTTTACCTGCAGAAATATTTATTCCTGCAGCAGCCTCAAGATTGGTTTCTAAAGAACAAGTACAACAAATGATAGATACAGGTTTAGAAGTCATCTCTCCAGGAGCAAATGTGCCATTTGCAGATAAGGAGATATTTTTTGGCCCTATAATGGAATATACTGACAATCAAATAAGTTTATTGCCAGATTTTATTTCTAACTGTGGTATAGCAAGAGTTTTTGCGTATTTAATGGAGTCTAAAAAAGAATTGCCAATGCAAGACAAGGCAATTTTTGATGATACTTCTAATACCATAAAAAGAGCATTGCAAAAAACATTTAACAAAAGCGCATCAAAAACAAAAATTTGTTCAACAGCATTTGAACTCGCATTAAAACAATTAATATAAATTAAATTAAAAGTATGGAATCAATTATTATTATCGTATTTGTATTGGGGTATTTAGCCATTACATTAGAGCACAATTTAAAGTTAGACAAATTAATTCCGGCTTTAATAATGATGGCAGTTTGTTGGGCTTTAGTTGCATTAGGTATCGATAACTTTACAACTTGGTTCGATTCTGCAAATCATGGTTTAGTAGATGGTTTTGCGTCTATGGTTCATGATGATAAATTACATCTGGTAGAAGAAACCTTATTACATCATTTAGGTAAAACAGCTGAAATTTTAGTATTTCTTTTAGGAGCAATGACCATTGTAGAAATTATCGATTATTTTGATGGTTTTTCTACTATAAAAGGTTTTATAAAAACCAAAAAGAAAACAAAAATTTTATGGATTTTCTCTATTTTGGCTTTTATTTTATCAGCAATTATAGACAATTTAACTGCAACCATAGTGTTAATTTCTATTTTACAGAAAATTGTTAAAAATAGAGAGGAGAGAATTTGGTTTGCGGGTTTAATTATTATTGCAGCAAATGCAGGTGGAGCCTGGTCTCCAATTGGAGATGTTACTACAACTATGTTGTGGATTGGAAATAAAGTAAGTTCAGGTATGTTGTTTGTTTATCTATTTATACCTTCATTACTTTGTATGGTAGTACCAAGTTTTATAGCAACATTTTTACCTGCTTTTAAGGGTGAAATAGACTTCGAAGAAGAGGTAGATAAACCCAAAAGTCCACATAGTGGAAGAATGTTGTATTTAGGTTTAGGGGCAATTGTTTTTGTACCAATTTTTAAAACAACTACGCATTTACCACCTTATGTAGGTATGATGTTATCTTTGGCAGTTGTAGCTACCTTTGCAGAAATTTATAGTAGCTCAAAATTCTCTATTTCTAATGTTGAAGGAGAGGAAGCAGAAGAACATGCATCTAGTGCTCATCATAGTCCAGTTCATCATTCTTTATCGAAAATTGAAATGCCAAGTATTTTATTTTTCTTAGGGATTTTAATGGCTGTTGCAGCTTTAGAGTCTTTAGGTATATTATTTAATTTTGCAGATAGTCTAAAAGAAGGAATACCTTTAATTGGCTCAGAGTTGTCGGGTACTGGTGTTTCAGATTTAGTGGTAATTTTATTAGGTATTGGTTCTGCAGTAATAGATAATGTACCTCTTGTGGCAGCAAGTTTAGGTATGTTTTCTGAAGGATTAGACAATCCATTATGGCACTTTATCGCATTTTCTGCTGGTACAGGAGGCTCTATGTTAATTATTGGTTCTGCTGCAGGAGTTGTGGCAATGGGAATGGAGAAAATAGACTTTTTCTGGTACTTGAAAAAAATATCTTGGTTAGCATTAATTGGTTTTTTAATTGGATCAATTTCATTTGTTGTACTAAGAATGTTTCTTCATTAATAAAGAAAACATACTAAAATAGTATTTTTTAGATGTAAACAATTTAAAAATAGAAACCTCGTTAGTAGTTTAGAACTTAAAATCATATAAATGTTATCACTTTATCAAGAAAATAAAGAATTGGTAGAAGATGTAGTTTCCGAAGAAAAAACACTTTCTATTTATAAATTAATTATGGATGGTGGTCTTGGTGGGCAAATAATTATAGCCATCCTTTTTGTGCTTTTAGCGGTTGCTATGTATATTTATTTCGAACGCTTTTTAGCTATAAAAGCAGCCTCTAAAGTAGATAAAAATTTTATGGAGCAAATTAGAGATTTCGTTTCTAATGGAAAATTACAATCTGCAGATGCACTTTGTAAAAGTAAAAACACTCCAACTGCACGTCTAATAGGTAAAGGAATATCAAGAATTGGAAAACCTTTAGAAGATATTAATACAGCTATAGAAACTGCAGGAAAGTTAGAGGTTTATCAATTAGAAAAAAATGTAAGTGTTTTAGCAACTATTGCAGGTGCAGCCCCAATGATTGGTTTCTTAGGAACCGTAATTGGAATGATTGTTGCCATACACGAAATAGCAAATGCAGGTGGGCAAATAGATATAAAAATGCTTTCAGATGGTTTGTACACAGCCATGACAACTACAGTTGCAGGTTTAATAGTAGGTATTATTGCTTACATAACTTACAATCATTTAGTGGTTAGAACAGATAAGGTTGTATATCAAATGGAGGCAAAATCTGTAGAGTTTTTAGATCTATTAAACGAACCAGTGTAAAATAAGTTCTTAAAGTTGTAAAGTTTATAAAATGACTTTTTAGCTTTCGTACATTTAACTTTCAAACTATTACTATGAATCTACGCGGAAGAAATAAAGTAGACCCTTCATTCAACATGTCTTCTATGACAGACATCGTTTTTTTGTTGCTCATATTTTTCATGCTAACATCTACCTTAGTTACAGTAAGTGCCATAGATGTTTTACTACCAAAAGCTGGCGGAAAAACAGAAAACAGCAAATCTGTAGCAGTAACCATTACCAATAAATCGCTATTTTATATTGATAAAACCAAAGTAAGTGCATCAAAACTAGAAAGCGAAATCTTAAAAAGTGTAGGTACAGATAAGCAAAAAACCATTGTAATTAGAGGCGATAAAGATGTACCCTACCAAAATGTAATGAAGGTAATAGACATTGCCAATAAAAATAAATTAAAAATGATTTTGGCAGTAAAAGGAAAATAGTTTTTTGGGCGTTTTAACGGGCTTTTCACTGTATCTTTTTGCAGAAAAAGCAAAAAGGATGCCGTTTCAATCCCTAACGCTCACGCACTTTTAAAAACTATTTTGCTTAAGATTCGTCTATAGAAAATTAAAAAATATAATTGAAAATATTAAACACCCCATACAAAAGAAAATCTGCTGTAATAACTGCAATTATGCTGTTGTTGTTAATTTTTGGTATTTTAAATTACGGATTGACCTATTTAGATCCGCCAGAAGAATACGGTGTAGCTATAAATTTTGGAGATTCTAATATGGGTAGTGGAGAACCTGTTGTAAGCTCAAAAAAAACGGCAGCTAAAGAAGTTCAGAAAAAAGAAGAGGTTGTAGAGGAGGTAAAAGAAATTCCTAAAGAAGCTATAAAAGAAGATCTCATTACAGACGAAACATCAAAAGAAGTACCTGTTGTCGAAAAAGTAGCAGAAAAAAAGAAAGATCCTGTAAAAGATATTGAAGAAAAAGAAGTAAAACCCGTTAAAAAGCTCAAACCAAAACCTTCGAAAGAAACACAAGATGCTTTAAACAAATTATTAAAAGGCAATTCTAACACAGGCAATCCAGCAGGAGAAGGAGAGGATGCAATTGAAGGGGTAAAAGGTAAAAAAGATGGAGACGCAACTTCTTCTAAGTACTATGGAAATACAGGTAGTGGTTCAAATGGCGATTATAATTTAGCAGGCAGAAAAGCATTGTCTAAACCCAAAGAGCAACCCGACTGTCAAGAAGAAGGTACAGTTGTTGTTAGAATTACAGTGAATAAAAATGGAGAAGTCATAAAAGCAGAACCTGGAGTAAAAGGTTCTACAAATACGGCTGCTTGTTTATTAAAACCAGCAAAAGAAGCTGCTTTAAAAACAAAATGGAATTCAGATAGTAATGCACCAGCTTTTCAAGTAGGCACTATTATTTATAAGTTTTCTCTCACAAAATAATGCTTATTTTTGTTGCTTCTGTTATTTCTGCTAAGCCAGAAATTTAATTCCACTATTATGACATACAAAGAAACACTAAATTGGATGTTTTCTCAATTACCAATGTATCAAAGAGAAGGCAAAACAGCATTTAAAAAAGATGTATCAAATACAATCGCTTTTTCAAAAGAATTAGATTTTCCAGAAAAAAAGTTTAAGTCTATCCATGTTGGTGGTACAAACGGAAAAGGCTCTACAAGTCATATGTTGGCTTCAATTTTACAAGAAGCTGGTTACAAAGTAGGTTTGTATACATCACCACATTTAAAAAACTTCACAGAGCGTATTCGAATAAATGGTGAAGAAATATCTGAAAAGAAAGTAACTACTTTTATAAATAGGCACAAAGATTTTTTAGAAAAACAAAAGCTGTCTTTTTTTGAAATGACAGTGGGTTTAGCGTTTGATTATTTTGCAAATGAACATGTAGATGTTGCGGTTATAGAAGTCGGTTTAGGAGGTAGGTTAGACTCTACAAATATTATCAATCCAGAACTTTCTGTAATTACCAATATTGGTTTAGATCATACAGAAATGTTGGGAGATACATTGCCTAAAATTGCTTTTGAAAAAGCAGGAATTATAAAAAAGAACACCACTGTTGTAATTGGAGAGAGGCAGCAAGAAGTTCAAAAAGTATTTGCAACAAAAGCCCAAGAAACATTTTCAGAAATTTTTTATGCATCAGATGTATTTGAAACATATAAAACTGATTTGTTAGGAGATTATCAGCAAAAAAACAGCAAAACTGCGGCTGTTGCAATTTCACATTTACATGGTTTTAAAGTCTCTCAAGATCAAATTAAAAGAGGTTTGTTGTATGTAGTAAAAAACACAAATTTAAAAGGTAGATGGCAAGTTTTACAAGAAAAACCAAAGGTTATTTGTGATACAGCTCATAATAAAGAGGGGGTACAAATTGTTTTTAAGCAACTTAAAAAAGAAAAATTTAAAAAACTTCATATCGTGTTAGGTGTGGTTTCAGATAAAAAAATGGAAGCTATTTTTCCTTTATTCCCCAAAGATGCGGTTTATTATTTTTGCAAACCCAATATTTCAAGAGGACTTTCAGAGGAGGTATTGCAAGAAAAAGCCACACATTTTGGTTTGCAGGGTAAAAAATTTTCTTCGGTAGAAAATGCGTATAAGAAAGCCTTACATAATGCAAATCAAGAAGATATCATTTACGTTGGTGGAAGCACCTTTGTTGTAGCAGAAATAATTTAAATAATTTTTCGTTTTTTATTTGGTAGATTAAAAATCCGTGTTATATTTGCATCCGCTTAGGGCGCGTAGCTCAGTTGGTTCAGAGCACTTGGTTTACACCCAAGGGGTCAGGGGTTCGAATCCCTTCGCGCCCACTTTCTAAAAATCCTTCACTTTTGTGAAGGATTTTTTTGTTTTACTACCCATTCTGTTAGACTTTATTTCCCTAAATTTTGTAACTTCGCCATCGATCAAAAGGGGCTAAAATTCTAATAATGAATATCGTTTTATCAGAAAAAAAAATACTTGTAACAGGAGGTGCTGGATTTATTGGTTCTAATTTATGTGAAGCATTGTTAGAAAAAAATAATCAAGTAGTCTGTTTAGATAATTTTTCTACAGGTAAAAGAGAAAATATAGCACCGTTTCTTAAGAATCCTAATTTTACTTTACTGGAAGGCGATATTAGAAATTTGAATGATTGTATCAACGCGACTAAAAATGTCGATTTTGTACTTCATCAAGCAGCTTTAGGCTCTGTGCCAAGATCTATAAAAGACCCAATTACATCCAATGATGTAAATGTTAGTGGTTTTTTAAATATGTTGGTAGCTTCTAGAGATAATGGTGTTAAGAGGTTTGTGTATGCTGCAAGTTCATCAACTTATGGAGACTCAGAAACACTGCCAAAAGTAGAAGGTAAAATAGGAAACCCTTTGTCTCCCTATGCCATAACAAAATATGTAAATGAGTTGTATGCATCTGTTTTTTCAAAAACATACGGATTAGAAACTATCGGTTTGCGATATTTTAATGTTTTTGGAAAAAGACAAGACCCCAATGGGGCTTATGCAGCAGTAATCCCTAAGTTTATATCGCAATTTATAAATTTAGAATCGCCCGTTATTAATGGTGATGGTTCTTATTCTAGAGATTTTACGTTCATAAAAAACATCGTTCAAATTAACTTATTGAGTTTGGTTGCAGGTAAAAACGCCGTAAATAAAGTGTATAACGCTGCTTTTGGCAATAGAAATACCTTAAATGATTTGGTAATTTATTTAAAAGATAATTTATCGGTTTTAAATCCTGAAATAGGTAAAGTATCTATTATTTATGGAGATACTAGGGTTGGAGATATACCACATTCTCATGCAGATATTTCGAAAGCAAAAAAATATTTAAACTATAAACCAGAATTTTCATTACAAAAAGGCTTAGAAAAATCCATTAAATGGTATTGGGAAAATTTATAATATGAGTGATGTAAAAATAGCGGTTATTGGCCTAGGTTATGTAGGTTTGCCATTAGCAAGATTGTTTGCTACCAAGTATTGTGTGGTTGGCTTTGATGTAAATACGACAAGAGTTTTAGATTTAAATAAGGGTGTAGATAAAACCTTAGAGGTTTCTAAAGAAAACTTAGAGGCGGTTTTAAAAAGTAATAATGATGATCAAAACGGTCTTTATTGCACCTCAGATTTAACAGAAATAGCCACTTGTAACTATTATATTATTACAGTACCTACACCCGTAGATAAAAACAATAGACCTGTTTTAACACCATTAATAAAGGCTAGCGAAACTGTTGGGGCTGTTCTAAAAAAGAATGACATCGTTATTTATGAATCTACAGTGTATCCAGGAGCAACAGAAGAAGATTGTGTGCCGATTTTAGAGTTAAAATCTGGATTGAAATTCAATAAAGATTTTTATGTGGGGTATTCACCAGAAAGAATGAATCCAGGTGATAAAAAACATACCGTAGATAAAATCTTAAAAGTAACCTCAGGTTCTACCAAAGAAACAGGTGTAAGAGTGGATGATTTGTATAAATCTGTTATTACTGCTGGTACACATTTAGCACCCACAATAAAAGTGGCAGAAGCCGCTAAAGTGATCGAGAATTCTCAAAGAGATATTAATATTGCTTTTGTTAATGAGTTGGCCAAGATTTTTAATCTAATGGATATTAATACCCAAGATGTATTAGAAGCTGCTGGGACAAAATGGAATTTCTTACCCTTTAAACCAGGCTTGGTTGGTGGGCACTGTATTGGTGTAGATCCTTATTACTTAGCACAAAAAGCGCAGGAATATGGTTATCATCCAGAAATAATTTTAGCAGGAAGAAGAGTGAATGATAGTATGGGTAGGTATGTTGCTTCAGAAGTAGCAAAACTAATGATAAAAGAAGGTGTTGAGGTTAAAAATGCTGAGGTTCTAATCTTAGGAATCACTTTTAAAGAAAACTGTCCAGATGTTAGAAATACAAAAGCGGTAGATGTAGTAAATGAATTAATAGATTTTGGTACAAATGTTACCATTTATGATCCTTCAGCAGACCCAAAAGAAGTTGCTAAAGAATATAATTTAGAGGCTCAACAAACCCTCCCGAATAAAAAATTTGATGCCATTGTATTAACCGTTTCACATAGTGAATTTAAAGATTTGAATTTAAATCTCTTAAAGAAAGAAAAGGCTGTGGTGTATGATGTAAAAAACTTTTTCTCATCAGAGAAAGTTGAAAAATATTTATAAGAAATGAAAAATTTTGCACTAATAGGAGCGGCAGGTTATATAGCTCCAAGACATTTAAAAGCGATTAAAGACACCAACAACAATTTAATTGCTGCGTTAGATAAATTCGATTCTGTGGGGATGATAGATAGCTATTTTCCGAACGCAGACTTTTTTGTTGAATTTGAAAGATTTGATAGATACATAGAAAAAATTAAGAGAAATCATATTTCTTTAGATTATGTGAGTATTTGCACGCCAAACTATTTGCACGATTCTCACATAAGAATGGCTTTAAGAAGAGGTGCAGTTGCAATTTGTGAAAAACCAATTGTTTTAAACCCTTGGAATATAGATGCTTTAGCAGATATCGAAAAAGAGTCTCAAGGTAAAATAAACACCATTTTACAACTCAGATTGCATGAATCTATCCTCCAATTAAAGGAAAAAGTAGTTTCGCAAAACAAAAAAGAAAAGTACGATATAGATTTAACCTATATTACCTCAAGAGGTAAATGGTATGATATTTCATGGAAAGGGGATGAAAGTAAGTCGGGTGGTATTGCAACAAATATAGGCGTTCATTTTTATGATATGCTTTCTTGGATTTTTGGAGATGTTCAAGAAAATATTGTGCATTTAAGAGAAAAACATAAAGCCTCGGGCTATCTAGAGTTTGAAAACGCAAGAGTTCGATGGTTTTTGTCTATTGATGAAAATGATTTGCCAAACAATGTAAAAGAAAAGCAGCAAAGAACGTTTAGGTCGATTACCGTTGATGGAGAAGAGCTAGAGTTTAGCAAAGGTTTTACAGAACTGCATACAGAAAGTTATAAAAAAATATTAGCAGGGGAAGGTTACGGATTAGAGGAGGTTAAAAAATCTATAGAAATAGTTTACAATATTAGAAATAATAAAATTTTAAAAACAGGGGAAAAACACCCCTTTTTAATCTAAATTAAAAAAAAACTAAATTTGCATATTATGAGTGTAAAGAAAAAAGCCATCATTGTTTCTGGATATTTTAACCCAATTCACAAAGGCCATATAGAATATTTTAACAATGCGAAAGCCTTAGCAGACGAACTATTTGTAATTGTTAATAACGATTTGCAAAGAGGTTTAAAAGGCTCTAAAGAGTTTCAAAAAGAAGAAGAGCGCTTGTTTATTGTAAAAAATATAAAAGCAGTAGATAAAGCTATTTTATCAATAGATAAAGATAGAACCGTTTGTAAATCCATAGCGTTAATTGCAAAAAACTATGGAGATCAGTATGCGTTAGGTTTTGCAAATGGAGGAGATCAAAATAACGACTCTATACCAGAAGCACCTATTTGTAAAGAATTAGGAATAGAATTAATAGATGGATTAGGAGACAAAGTTCAATCTTCTTCTTGGTTGCTGAACAAACGATGATCGATTACCGTTTACCGTCCATCGTTTATCGATCATCGACCAACCAAAATCGAACAACGACCATCGACCAACGAAAATCGAACAACGAATAAAGAAAACGAATAAAAAAAAACAAACATGAAAATTGGAATAACATTTAGCGCTTTTGATTTATTGCATGCAGGACATATCAAAATGTTAGAAGAGGCAAAAAGACAATGTGACTATTTAATTTGTGGTCTGCAAACAGATCCAACTTTAGACAGGCCCGATAAAAACAGACCTGTACAATCTGTAGTGGAAAGATATATACAGTTAAAAGGCTGCAAATATGTAGATGAGATTGTGCCTTATGCAACAGAACAAGATTTGGAAGATGTATTGCGCTCTTTTAAAATAGATGTAAGAGTTATTGGCGATGAATACGCAAGTAAGCAATTTACAGGGAGACATTATTGTGAAGAAAAAGGTATAGAATTATACTTTAATAAAAGAGAACACCGATTTTCGAGTACTGTTTTAAGAAAAGAAGTACAGGAAAAAGAAAATTTAAAAAGAAAAGATAAGTAGGGGAATCGTTTTTCGTTTTTCGATATTCGTTTTTCGATGTTCATTTCTCGTTCATTGTTTTTCGATGTTCGTTTTTCGATGTTCGTTTCTCGTTTCTTGAAATACGAAACACCAACAGGGAAATATAAACAACAATGTAAGCCTTGGCTTAAAAATAGATAAATAATTATGAATATAGCGGTTATTGGTGCTGGCTATGTAGGTTTAGTATCTGGTACCTGTTTTGCAGAAATGGGTAACAAGGTTACTTGTGTTGATGTTGATCAATATAAAATTGAAAAATTAAAACAAGGTATTGTACCTATTTTCGAACCTGGTTTAGAGCAAATGGTTTCGAAAAATATAAAAAATAAGAACCTTTTTTTTACAACAAATTTAGGTGTTGCCATTGCTGATTCACAAATCGTTTTTATTGCTGTAGGTACCCCTATGGGTGATGATGGTTCTGCAGATTTGCAATATGTGTTAGCGGTTGCTAAATCTATTGGAGAAACCATGCAAAAAAGACTCATTATTGTAGATAAGTCTACCGTACCTATTGGTACTGCAGATAAGGTAAAAGCTACTATTCAGGATGAATTAGATAAAAGAAATGTTAGTTTAGAATTTGATGTGGTATCCAATCCAGAATTTTTAAAAGAAGGAGCCGCTATCGATGATTTTATGAAACCAGATCGCGTAGTAATTGGGGCAGATTCAGACCATGCTTTTGAGTCGATGAAACAATTGTATTCCCCTTTTTTTAGAACACATGATCGTTTTATAACCATGGATATTCGCTCAGCAGAAATGACAAAATATGCTGCCAACACTATGTTAGCAACAAAAATTTCATTTATGAATGAAATCGCAAATATTTGTGAAAAAGTTGGAGCAGATGTGAATAAAGTACGAATCGGTATTGGTTCTGATAAAAGAATTGGGTATAGTTTTATTTATCCTGGAACTGGTTATGGAGGATCTTGTTTTCCAAAGGATGTAAAGGCACTGAAAAAAATAGCAGAAGAGCATGGGTATAATGCAAATTTAATTACTTCTGTAGAAAATGTAAATGATGCACAAAAATTAGTAATTGCAAATAAAGTGATTGCAAGGTTTGGAGAGAATTTAAAGGGGAAAACATTTGGTTTGTGGGGATTAGCCTTTAAGCCAGGTACCGATGATATGCGTGAAGCACCCTCTATTTACGTAGTGAAAGAATTGGTAAAAAGAGGCGCGAAAATAAAAGCCTACGATCCAAAAGCTATCGAAGAAGCAAAAGAATTTTATTTAAAAGGAATTAAAGAGGTTAGTTACTATAGTTCTAAATATGAGGTATTAAAAGATTCGGAAGCATTGATTTTATTAACAGAATGGAAAGAATTTAGATCTCCAGATTTTGAAGAAATAAAAACCCAATTGAAAATGCCTGTTATTTTTGATGGTAGAAATCAATACAATGCATTTAACTTAGAGGCAAAAGGCTTTGAATATTTTCAAATAGGGAAATAAAAAACAATCATCGATTACCGTTTATCGTCAACCGTTTATCGACCAACGAAAATCGACCAACGAATAACGAACAACGGCCATCGAATAACAAAACACGAAACACATACAACGTGAATAAAAATACAAAAATATACATTGCAGGTCATAAAGGTATGGTGGGTTCTGCAGTATGGAGAGCATTAGTATCAAAAGGGTATTCTAATTTAATTGGAAAAACTAGTGCCGAATTGGATCTCAGAAATCAACAAGCAGTTACTGAATTTTATAAAAAAGAACAACCTGAAGTAGTCATCGACGCTGCAGCAAAAGTTGGAGGTATTTTAGCAAATAATGATTATCCCTATCAATTTTTGATGGAGAATATGCAAATTCAAAATAATTTGATAGATGGTGCTTACAAAGCAGGCATTGAGAAATTTATTTTTCTAGGAAGTTCCTGTATTTATCCGAAGTTTGCACCACAACCTTTAAAAGAAGAATACCTACTAACGGATTCTTTAGAACCTACGAATGAATGGTATGCTATTGCAAAAATTACGGGAGTAAAAGCTTGTCAAGCAATTCGTAAACAATACAACAAAGACTTCGTTAGTTTAATGCCAACCAACTTATATGGTTCTTTTGATAATTTTGATTTGCAGTCCTCGCACGTATTGCCAGCAATGCTGCGTAAATTTCATGAAGCAAAACTCAATAATCATTCAGATGTAACGTTATGGGGTAGTGGAACCCCCATGCGAGAGTTTTTGTATGTAGATGACATGGCAGAAGCGGTAGTGTATGCTTTAGAAAATAATTTACCAGAATATTTGTATAATATAGGTACAGGAGAGGATATTACCATTAAAGAACTGGCAGCAACCATTCAAAGAGTCATTGGGCACCAAGGGAAAATTCTTTGGGATGCCGGTAAACCGGATGGTACGCCAAGAAAACTAATGGATGTTTCTAAAATGGCAGCAATTGGATGGGAGTATTCAACAGCGTTAGAAGATGGTATACAGAAAACTTATGAATGGTTTTTAGAAAATATAGAAAATATTAAAGAAGTGAAGTTATCGAAGACTTTGTTGAAGACTTGGACTTTGACGTAGACCATGACTAAGACGATGACTTTGACGTAGACGATGACTTGGATGAAGAAGAAGACTTTGACGAAAACGATGACTTTGACGTAGACGATGACTTTGACGAAAACAATTACCTAAATAAAGAATTTGAGAGATTTTAGAAAATATGATATTTGGAAAGATAGTATGGAGCTTGTTGATTCCGTTTATACGTTTGTAGAAGTTTTTCCTACTACTGAAAAATATGGACTGCGTTCTCAAATAACACGATCTGCAGTTTCAATTCCTTCTAATATTGCAGAAGGAGCATCTAGAAATTCAGAAAAGGATTTTGCAAGGTTTTTAGAAATAGCATTAGGGTCAGCTTTTGAATTAGAAACACAATTAATCATAGCTGAAAGAAGAAATTACATGTCAAAATCTCATTTAGAGGAAAGTGTTTTAAAGCTAAATAGTTTACAGAAAAGGCTGTATGCATTAAGAAGAAAAATTATAAATTAAAAGACTATGACTATGACTATTACTTAGACGTAGACTATAACTAGGACTATGACTATGACTTGGACTTAGATTAAGACTAGTAAAGGTCTAAGTCAAAGTCACAGTTAAAATCTAAGTCAAAGTCAAGGTCTAAGTCAAGCTTAAGTTTAACGTCAAGGTTAAACAAAGTTTAGGACAACATTATAAAAAAAACATGAAAGTAGCATTAATTACAGGAATAACAGGGCAAGATGGTTCTTATTTAGCAGAACTATTATTAGAAAAAGGCTATATGGTGCATGGTATTAAAAGAAGATCATCCCTTTTTAATACAGATCGAATTGATCATTTATATCAAGATCCTCATGACCCTAATCAACGGCTAAAATTGCATTATGGTGATTTGACAGATTCTATGAATTTGACAAGAATCATTCAAGAGTGCCAACCCGATGAAATTTATAATTTAGGGGCCATGTCTCATGTAAAAGTGTCTTTTGATATGCCAGAATACGTTGGACAAGTAGATGGTTTAGGGACTTTACGAATATTAGAAGCCGTTCGTATTTTAGGATTAGAAAAGAAAACAAGAATTTATCAAGCTTCTACTTCTGAACTATTTGGAGGAATGCCAGAGAATAAAAATGACAAAGGGTTTTATGATGAAAATTCACCATTATATCCACGTTCTCCTTACGGTGTTGCTAAAATTTATGGGTTTTGGATTACGAAGAATTATCGTGAAGCCTATAACATGTTTGCATGTAACGGAATTTTATTTAATCACGAATCTCCAAGAAGAGGTGAAACGTTTGTAACAAGAAAAATTACTAGAGCCGTAGCAAAAATTGCACTTGGGTTACAAGACAAATTCTATTTAGGGAATTTAGACGCTAAAAGAGACTGGGGACATGCTAAGGATTATGTGCGTATGATGTGGATGATTTTACAGGCAGAAGAACCAGAAGATTGGGTAATCGCTACCGGAGTTACCACTACCGTTCGTGATTTTGTGCGTATGGCTTTTGGTGAAGTTGGGATAGCACTCGAATTTGAAGGAGAAGGTGTTCACGAGACCGCTGTTGTAAAAAGCATCAACCAAGAGAGATATCAACAAGCAACATCCATCGACTATCGTTTATCTTACATCGATGATCGTTTATCGTCTATCGTTTATCGTCAACCGTTTACCGACCATCGAACAACGAAAATCGAACAACGAACAACGAACAACGAAAATCGAACAGCCTCTAACGATTCACGAAAAACGGCCAACGACAAACGAAAAGCGGTCAACAAAAAACAACCCACTATAGGGCAAGAAGTCCTTTCTGTTGATCCTGCTTACTTTCGTCCAACAGAAGTAGATTTATTATTAGGAGATCCTACAAAAGCAAAAGAAAAGTTAGGTTGGGTACCAGAACATGATTTAGCCTCTTTGGTAAAAGACATGATGGAGAGCGATGTGAAGTTGATGCAAAAAGATGTTGACTTGCTAAAAGCGGGGCATGAGATTTTGAAGCAAGTCGAGTAGCATCATAAATACAAATAATTTATAAAAAATTGAAATGAAGCAACACTTAAAAATAAGCAACCTTATATGAGTACAGTAGCTGCTAAACATTGGTTTGTTGTGTATACCAAACCCAGAAATGAGTTAAAAGTACTCGAAAGACTTTTAGGGATCGGGATTGTTGCGTATACCCCTTTTAAAACCGAGTTGAGAAAGTGGTCTGATAGAAAGAAAAAAGTGAAAGTGCCCTTATTGCCCTCTATGGTTTTAGTCTATTTAGAAGAAAAAGAAACTGCTAAGGTATTTGAAATATCTGGGGTGGTACGTTATCTATTTGAAAACGGCCAGCGTGCTATTGTAAGTGCGCAAGAAGTTGAGGCAATGAAAGCTTATCAAGCCGATGTTTATATTGATAAAGCAAAACAAATAGCGCCAGGAGATACCCTTGAAGTGCCTACCCTTTTACAAACTGGCGAGGTATTACAGATACAAGGTAAAACTTGTATTGCCCGCTTACAAAAGTTAGGGGCAATTGTGCGTTTTAAAATCTCTTAAACCCTTACTTAAAAAGAGATTACTTTAAAAAAAAATAGTTAATAAAAAAAAAATGAGTACTTTTGTTACTCGTTAAAAAAAATATGCTAAATCATCTTATTTCTTCTAAAACTCGTATTCGCCTATTGGTGCGGTTTTTTATTGATGCAAGTAGGCGAGGACATTTAAGAGGTTTGGCAACAGAGTTAGACGAAAACACCAATGCCATTCGTAAGGAGCTAAATAACTTAACGGAAGCAGGTTACCTTATCAAAGAGCATGCAGGGAATAAGGTGGAATATAGAACCAATATTTCGCATTCTTTTTTTAATACGCTACAACAATTGGTAAACAAGTATGTAGGCGTTGATCAAATTATATTACAGGTTTTGGAAAAAATGGGAGCCGTAACGCGTATTTTTCTAATGGGAAGCTATGCAAAAGGTATTGAATCTGATACGATTTCGATTGTGGTAGAAGGTCCTAATTTGAATGAAGAGTACCTAAATTTCTTGTCAAAAAAGTTGACCAAGGAATTGAATAAAACCGTTCTTATTACCACAACTGTTTTGTTTGAAGAGCAAGGCTTGTTGGTGTTTGAACATTGATAGCCCTTTTTGGGGTGTTTTTATATGCTTACTGCGTTTCACAGGTGTGTGACTCGTGCGGCGAAGCCGTTGAAAAAATAAAGATGACCATAGAAAAAATGGTATTTTTGCAATAAAAATAAATAAGCTGACTACCGGTGGTAGTCGAGAAAAATATTAATTCAGATGAATATTAGAAGAATTGCAGAAGAAGTATTTGAAATAGAATCAAGAGAAATTGCAAACCTTTCAACCTTATTAACTATTGATTTTGAAAATGCAGTAAAATCAATTATCAGTAGTAAAGGTAAGCTTATAATATCTGGAATGGGGAAGTCAGGAATTGTTGGTAAAAAGATTGCAGCAACCTTGGCTAGCACAGGTACACCAAGTTTTTTTTTACATCCGGGTGAAGCATACCATGGAGATCTTGGAATGGTTGAAAAAGAGGACATAGTCCTTCTAATTTCAAATTCTGGAGAAACAGATGAAGTTTTAAAAATAATTCCATTTTTAAAACACCAGAAAAATACAATAATTTCAATGAGCGGTAATCCAGATTCCTCATTGGCAAAAAACACTAATTTCCATTTAAATATTTCTGTTAATGTTGAAGCTTGTCCTTTACAATTAGCACCAACTTCTTCTACAACATCAACTATGGTAATGGGCGATGCATTAGCTGTAGCGTTGATGAAGCTGAGAGATTTTAAAGATGTTAATTTTGCTAGATTTCATCCAGGAGGAAGTCTTGGGAAAAGACTTCTTCAAAATGTTAGTAATGTTATGAAAAAGGATTCATTACCAATAATAGCCCCAAATGAATCTATTAAAAAGGTGATTAATGTTCTAAGTTCTGGTAATTGTGGATTAGTGGTTGTAGTCAATGATAATACTATTGTTGGTGTAATTTCTGATGGAGATATTAGAAGAGCAATGGAATCTGATGAAACAAATTTCTTTAAATTAATAGCATTGGATATTATGACTAAGGAACCCCTTACGGTTTTGGAAACCACAAAATTGAAAATTGCAGGTGATTTAATGTTTTCAAAAAAAATAAATTCTTTAATAGTTAAAAATGATAAAGGTTTATTGGTAGGAATTGTACAGTCTTATGATTTAGGTCTTTAATTAAATGAAAAAGATAATCGTAATTCCAGCAAGGATATCCTCAACTAGATTACCAAATAAAGTACTCCTAGATTTAAAAGGTAAGACAATATTACAAAGAGTTTATGAGCAGTGTCTTAAAGTTAATGGGGTAGTTGTATTTATTGCCACCGACAGTCTAAAAGTAAAAAAGAGCTGCTTAGAATATACACAAAATGTTATCATGACTAGTGTGGAACATAAATCTGGAACTGATAGAATTACAGAAGCTATTAATGGTTTAAATTTTGAGGCTGTAATCAATGTACAAGGTGACGAACCATTTATAAGTCCTTTATTGATTGAGGAGTTGTTTAGAGAGTTAGAGGCTAAAAAAGTAAAAGTGGTGACTGCCTGTGAAAGGTTGTTAACTTCTGAGGAACTATTTGATCCTAATGTTGTTAAAGTGGTTAAAGACAATGAAAATAATGCATTATATTTCTCAAGATCATGTATTCCACATATTAGAGACAATAGTCAATTATTGATTGATGAAAAGAAATTTTTTGAAAGTGCAGTTTTTTATAAACATGTTGGTATTTACGGGTATAAAAAAGATTTTCTAACAAAATACTCAAGCCTAGAGAATAGTAATTTAGAGAAACTAGAAATGTTAGAACAGCTTAGAATTTTGGAAAGTGGATTTAAAATTAAAATATTAGAAACAAAATTTAAATCTATTGGCATAGATACTGAGGATGATTATCAAAAAGCATTAAAAATGATAGAACATGGTATTTAATAATGACACTAATAATAAAGCTCTGAAAATTAAAGCTTTTCTATTAGATGTAGATGGAGTTTTGACAGATGGTAGTATTATTTATGATGACAATGGTCTTGAGTATAAAAAATTTAATGTTAAAGATGGGCAAATAATCTCTCATTTGAAAAAGTTAAATTTTAATATTGGAGTTATTACTGGGAGAAACTCAAAAGTAGTAAAAAACAGGTGTGACGAACTTAAAATAGACTTCCACAAACATGGTGTTAAGGATAAAAACATAGAATACCAGAATTTTAAAAAAACCTATAATTTAAAGGATGAAAATATCCTTTACATAGGAGACGATATTATCGATCTAACAATTTTAACAAAGTGTGGTATAAGTGTTACTCCTAATGATGCTAGAAGTTATATGAAAGAAAACGTAGATATTATTACTAATTCCAAAGGAGGCGAAGGAGTTTTTAGAGATGTTGCAGATTACGTATTAGAAAAGCAGAATTTACTAAATAATATAATTGAAAATTTAAAAAGATAAAGAAAAATGATTTTACAAAGCATACCCAATATTAAAAATACAGATAGTAATAATTTCTTTTTGCTATCTGGCCCTTGTGCCATTGAGAGTGAAGAAATGGCTCTAAGGATAGCAGAGAAAGTAGTAAAAATCACGGATGCTTTAAAAATACCATATATATTTAAGGGTAGTTTTAAGAAGGCTAATAGAAGTAGGATTGACAGTTTTACAGGAATTGGTGATGAAAAAGCCTTAAAAATTTTGAAAAAAGTATCTGATACTTTTGGAATACCAACAGTAACTGATATTCATGAAATTTCTGACGCCGAAAAAGCTGCTGAGTATGTTGATGTTTTGCAAATTCCTGCCTTTTTAGTTCGTCAGACGGATTTAGTTGTAGCAGCAGCAAAAACAGGAAAAGTTGTAAATCTGAAGAAAGGACAGTTTATGAGTCCTGCAGCTATGAAGCATGCTGTTCAAAAAGTCAAAGATGCAGGTAGTAATAAAGCATGGATTACGGATAGGGGTACAATGTTTGGCTACCAAGACATGGTTGTCGATTTTAGAGGGATTCCTGAAATGCGTGAGTTTGCTCCAACAATATTAGATGTTACTCATTCACTTCAGCAACCAAACCAGACTATTGGAGTAACTGGAGGAAGACCTGAAATGATCGAGACAATTGCTAGAGCAGGAATAGTTAATAATGTAGATGGGTTATTTATAGAGACCCATTTTGATCCAGAAAATGCAAAAAGTGATGGGGCTAACATGCTTCATCTAGATGACTTAGAAAATTTGCTTAATAATTTAGTGAAAATTAGAAGGACTATTAATGAAATGAATAAAAATCAATTTTGAGAAATTTAATTTTAAAATTAGATAATTTAGTTGTTAAAAATGCACTCTTTTTTTATTTACAACAATTTGTAAATTACCTTTTACCTTTTTTAATAACTATAATATTAAATCGTCGATTGGGTGCTAATTCTTTTAGTACAATAGCCATTAGTCAATCTTTACTAGCTTACTTAATTATTATAACTGAGTTTGGTTTTAATTTGAAATCGACGAAAGATATTTCCAAAACTAACAGGGGTGATGAAAGGGAGATTTTTATAAAAACAGTATCTCTAAAGAGCGTTATTTTTTTATTCGTCATTACTTTCTATGTAATACTAATTTTTAATAATAGTACTTATGAAAATATAACAAGTTTCTTACTTATAAATATTATTACTCTTTTTGCCAGCGTTTTTAATCCTTTTTTTCTTCTACATGGAAAGCAAAAGTTAAAGTCTTATACAATAGCATTAATTTTTTCTAAATTACTACATTTCTTAATAATTGGTTTATTTTTATTGAATAACGAAAAAATTTTAATTTTTCAGTACAGCTTATCTTTTACTTCGCTAGGTTTAAGTTTTTATTTATTTTATAAAATAAGAAATGAGTTAAAATTAAAATTAAATGATTTTCATATCGATTTTATTTACTTTAAGAAAAACATTCCTTTTTTTTTATCTAGACTAAGTTCTATGGGGGTTGGTAATTTTTTTACAGTTTTATCTAGTTTTATATTTCCATTAAAATATGTTACTTTTTTTTATGTTATAGAAAAAATAGTTTCAGTAGGTAGTAAATTAATGCTGCCATTGCAGGAGGCTCTTTTTCCGGCAATGAGTAAAAAATTTAATTTCAGGACTTTTAGGAAGCTGTTTTTATTAAGTGTAATATTCAGCGTATTAATATTTTTGACAATCTTTTTATTTAAAGGGGTTATTTCTGAAATATTTTTTGACCAAAATGAGACTGTTTTCACTACTGGATTAGCTATAATGCTATTTTCAATCCCGTTTTCTACAATGTACATGATGCTTGGCAGTCCATTTCTTGTGGCTTTGGGCGAATATAAAATATTTACCTATTCGAGCTATTTAGGTTTATTTATAACTGTTTTGGCATCTATTGTTATTTATAGTATTGACCTATATTCAATTGAATTTAAATTTTATTTTCTAATGGGGGTGTTCGGTGTAATCAAATTTATACAGTTTTTGTATAGACTATATTTTGCAAAAAAAATTATTTCACAATGGAAAATCACTTAATGATAATTTGGCATAACGGCCTACGATTTGAGGACAAATTACTTTCAACAATTAACAATAGTTCTCTAAAAATCAAAAGAAAAAAAAAGATAAAATGGGCTAAAGAAAATTTTAGAAAAAACTTATATCGTTTGTACGGAAATAAACTGCCTAAAAACTCAAGTAAAGAAGACTATTGTGGTTTCGGCTCTTTTTTGGTTATCGAGTTATTGGACGAAGCCCCTCGTTATTATTTAAGAAAGACCTCTTCTGGTCATTTCTTTGTTAATACAAATATTTTTGACTTAAAAAGTAAATTACGAACTATCACAGGTGGTGGTCATTTAATCCATGCTACTGACAATTTAATTGAAAGTAATCATCAGTTAATGTTGTTTTTTAATAATATAAAAAATAATAAGGTGCATGAATTTCCAAGTTATAATTGCTGGGATTGTCTAAAAGATTTTTTCAATTTTATTAATGGTTTAAATTTAAAATATGTTTATCTAAGAAATTATGATGACCTCGAGAATGTAGTTAATTCCATACACCCAGATGTTGATTTGCTTGTAGAAGATATAGAAACTTTTGTTAGGCTAACTGGAGTTATAAAAGATAATAGAGATAAACATAGAGTCAAGTATTATATTCATGTTAAAGGTAAGAGAATTGATTTTGATTTAAGGAGTTATGGTGATAATTATTATGATCTTAAGTGGCAACATAACATGATAAAAACAAGAGTTTTTAAAAAAGGAATTTACGTTTTGAATTTAGAAAATCATTTTTATTCTTTACTATATCATGCTCTAATTCATAAAAGATTTATATCCAAAGATTATTGCTTGAAAATAAATGATTTAGCCAACCAGTTAGATGGAAATTTAAATAACATTATTTTAGAGGATTTACACATAAAAACATTAAATAACTTTATAATTGAAAATAATTACAAAATTTTATCACCAAAAGATTTGAGTGTTTATTTTAATTATACTATTAAATTTTTTGAATATGAAAAAATTCCGTTTGATAGAAAAACAAAAATTCAGTACCTTAAAATTTTATCATTTGCTTCAAAACTTAAAAAGAAAATTATCAAAAATAGTTAGAAATTCGCTTTTATATATATCTGCAATAATACAAATAAAAAGAGATCTTGTTGATCTTAATCTATCTCAATTAAAACCATTTAAAATTATTAGTTGGCACCATGGATTTATGTATTTCAAAGGTTACTTGAATAATACAAAGGTTTTCATCAAAGTCGATACTAAATATTTTTTATTAGCCAATGAGATCAGAATCAGAGAGATCTTCAGTAAAAATTTAGATTTCACTAAGTTACTTCTCTATAAAAAGGGCAGATACGAGTATTTGTTTTTTGAGTTTATAAAATACGAAACACTGAGTATTGAATTAATTAAAGAAAAGGGAGTTTCTTTTGTTTTATCTGACGTACTTGATAAAATAAAGAAGATTAATAATAAAGGAATATTACACAGAGATATAAAATTAGACAATTTTGTTATTGTTGATAATAAAATAGTTCTAAACGATTATGTCTATTCGATATCAAATAAAATCAAAGGATTTAAAGATGTAGAGTTTAACTTTCAAGGGGTGAGGCTTTTAGAGGATTTAACCAAAAATAATAAACTTTATTGGGATGATATGAGATCCCTTTTTCTAGAGGTGTTGAGAATTTCTAAACATGTTTCTTTTAGCGATCAAGAGGTAAAAGAATTTAAAATGATTATGAATGATATTAAGAAGCAAATTGGTATAAACTATTACAGATATTGAAAATATATATAATTCATACAGGAACAGATTTAATAATTGAAGGTTTAAGTCACTTGCCTAGTGAAGTTAACCTAATTAATGTCAGATTAAAAGGCTTGCCAAGGTATTTAAGAGCAGTTCATCATAAATTAAAACTTCCTTTTTATTATTTCTGGGGTATGTCTTATTTTAAACATATCGAGCCTAATTCACTCATAATTGTTTTTGACTCTTCATTTGCAAGACGTAACTTGAAATTATTGAGAGAAAGATTACCAAATTCAAAAATAGTTTTTTGGTATTGGAACACCGTTGAAGGAGATAAATATTTGGATTTAATACGTTCAACTTGCACAAATATATACTCATTTGACAAATTGGATTGTGAAAAATATAAGTTAAAATTCATTCCTCAATTTTATTGGTATTATGATAATTTAGGTGAAACTAAGGAATTTGATGTTATATTTGTGGGTAATGTTAAAAATAGATTAACAGATATAGAGAATTTATATAGGGAATTAATAGATCTTGGCCTAAATGTATATTTTTATGCAACTAAAACAAATTCTAATGATAAATCTACTATTATAGATTTAAAAGAAAAGGAAATCACATATAATGAGGTTGTGAAATTAATATCTAAATCGAAATGCATTTTGGATATCTCAAAGGAAGGTCAATCTGGGCTATCTTTGAGACCACTTGAGTCTTTGTTTTTTCAAATTAAATTAATAACAAATAATACTCAAATAACCGATTATGATTTTTTTGATGAAAATAACATTTGTATAATCAACGATATGAAGCAAGATTTCAAGTCTTTTTTAAATCTAAAATCAAAAAAGATTTCAAAAAAAATTATAAATAAATATCATATCAAAAATTGGTTGATTCAAATTATTGAAAATGAATCCTTTTAAGTCATCTAATTATTTCTTATTATTATTTATAGTCTTAGATTTATTTAGTTTCTCTGATAACTATAGAGGTTTAAATAGTTATGGTTATTTCTTTATCGTAGTAATATTTATTTTAAATACACTTAATTCCTTAATTTTTAAAAAAATATACAAATTTAACGTACGAAAAATTAGGATTCCAGCAGAGTTAATTTACTTAGTGCTATTCCTTTTTTTCTTAAATATATTAAGTATGCAAAAGCTCCCTCTGTATGAGTTAATTGTGGGAGGTGATACAGATTATAAAGAATACAATTATTTAAGTTTTGTGCATCCCTTATCTTTATCTCTTGCAGTTTATTTGATAATATGCATTGTTTACAACAAAATTTTTTTTGATAGTAGAAAACAGTTTAAATATGCTTTGGTATTATTCACGTTACTTATATTTTTTTTAGGACGAGGTTTAATTGTTATTATTTTACTAACTGTTATATTTCTATTAATATCAAAGTATAGATTGAGGATGAAGAGTGTGATAAAATATATACCAATATTACTATCACTAATTTTTGTTTTTGGCTATTTGGGTAATTTTAGAGGAACAAATGCTAACTCAGATTATGAAGATTCTAAAAAATGGTTTGCTGAGATAGCGGGTGCCAATGAGAATTTTGAAAAAAGTGGATTGCCTGATGAGTTCCTTTGGGTTTATATTTATTCAATAAGTCCTATATATAATTTATCTAATAGTTTTTTGATGAATTCAAGCATCGAAGCTAGTTGGGGTGATTTTATTGTATACAATTTTATTCCACAATCTTTTCAAAATATTATAAACAAGAGAATAGAGAAAAAAGATAAATCTAATTTGATTAGTGATTATTTTAATGTCTCTTCTGAATTTAATCTTCCATACATGCAAAAGGGATTAATTGGTTTGTGCATATATATATTTTTTAAATATTGTATTTTTTGGTTGTTTTTTAGTTTTACCAAGAGGTACAATAGATTATTGATAAGTTCTTTATTTTCAACAATATTTGTCTTATCCTGGTTTTCTAATTTATTTCTACTAGATGCAGCTTTTATACCTTTAGTATTGATGGTAATTAATTTAAAAAATAAATGAATGTAAGTGTTTGTATTGCAACATATAATGGACAGCAATTTATAAAAGATCAAATAAGTTCGGTTTTAAAACAACTATCGGCTAAGGATGAAATCATTATTTCAGATGATGATTCAAATGATTCAACTTTAAAATTGATCAAATCATTTAATGATAGAAGAATAAAAATATTTAATAATAATAAATCCAAAGGTTATACCAACAATTTTATTAATGCTATTGAAAAATCTTCTAATGAATTAATTTTTTTGTGTGATCAAGATGACGTTTGGATAGACAATAAAGTTGATATATGTAGAAAGTATATTTCTGAAGGATACGACATGGTTATTTCTAATGCAGAAGTAGTAGATCAAGATTTAAATATTTTAAGTGATTCTTATTTCAGTACCAGAAATACAAAGTTTGGTTTTTTCAATAATTTAATAAGGGTTGGGTATTTGGGTTGCACCTTAGCTTTTAACAAATCTATTTTAAAAGGATTGTATCCTTTTCCTGAAAACAAGAAGTTAATACCTCATGATTTATGGATTGGAATGTATAGTATGCTTTTTTATAAAGTTAAATGGACTAACATTCCCTTGATTAAATACAGAAGACATTCATCAAATGTCTCTGACGGTGGTTTTGAAGTTTCTAAACTTTCTCTCATAAACAAGTTTAAATTAAGATTTATTTTAATACTAAATTTAATCTACAGAAAACGATGAATTTTATCGATATCCAAAAGTTGAAAAAATTCAAAAATTTGAATTATGATGGTATAAATTATGGTAAAGTAATTGCCGCTAGACTTTATCAAAATAGTTTTTTTGAATTTATAAAATTGCTAATTTTAGGGCTATTATATGACCCTAGCTTTAGCTATGTAAATAAAAATTCTGATATTTTAGTTAGTAAGAATTTTAATTCTAAGAAAAGGAAAGACTACGATTTTATGCATAAGACATTTTTGGAGTGTTTAAAAGAACCAAATTTGATAGTATTCAGTAGATTATTTAAACCTTTACTTTTTCCACTCAATTTATTTAGCTTTTTTCAAAAGTATATTAAAAATAAAACACTAGAAATAAGCACTATCGATAAAATAAAAGTAGCATTATTAGAAAATTATTTTTTAAAATTGAAACATAAACTCGTTAAATTGGAATCATCTTCAACTTTATATGTTTCATTTTGTGATAGCTACTTGGAGGAAAACCTTACTGCTCAATATTTTAATCAACAAGGTCAGACTACTGCTACATTGCAGCATGGTCAATATAGATTAAATAATAAAGGTTTTGAGGGAACTGATTCAGAGGCATATCTAAATTTTGTAAGTACATATATATTCGTTTGGGGAATTAAAACTAGGCAAGAATTTTTAAAGGCTGGAATTAACTCTAATAGAATTATTGTCACTGGAGCTTTGAAGCCTTTTACTGATAATATTAAAATATTAAATAGCAAAAAAGTGAATTCTTTTATTGTTTTTTTAAATGGTGAATCCCATATTCAATCAAATAAAAAAATTCTTAAATTGGCTAATAAGTTTGCTGAAAAGTTTAGTTTTAGTTACACGATTAAACCACATCCAATGAGTCCATTAGATTTCTATATTAAGTTAACTAACAAAGAATTTAGGGGATTTGTTTATGATGAGCTTGATGTATTTAATAACTATTTTGCGTTAGTGCACTCATCAGCAGTATTTTTAGATTTAATGGTAAAGAAATTTCCTTATTTTCATCTTAACGATGAATATTTGGATTCCATCTTTAAAAATGATTATAATAATTTCTCAAATTTGTCAGAACTTAGTTCTTTATACCAGAATTTAATCTCAAATAAAACTGATTTTATTGATAAAATCACAAAAGATTATAAGTTATTTAATGGAGCTACTAATCTTTTAAAAGCTAAACTAGCTTATGAAAATGCAATAAATAATATACTAAATCAAAAATGAAGATAAATAAATTTAAATTTTATGGATTTAACGGATTATTTAAACTTATTTATTTTAAAATAAATACAATTTTATTTTTTCCCAATTCTAGGTTAATTAGACTTCCATTTATTCTTAGAGGTAAAAGATATATAGATTTTGGTTATGGATTAACAACAGGTGTTGGATGTAGATTTGAGGCTTACTATAATTTGAAATCAAAAAAGACTTTAATATTTGGTAAGAATGTTCAATTGAATGATCACGTTCATATAACAGCTATGAATAAGGTTTTTATTGGTGACAATGTTTTAATGGCTAGTAAGCTATATATATCAGACTGTTCGCATGGGTTTTATACAGGAGAAGAAATGGATAGCTCACCAGAACAACATCCTATTGACAGGAGTTATAATATATCAGAAGTTATCATAGAAGATAATGTTTGGTTAGGAGAGTTTGTTTCAGTATTGCCAGGTGTTACAATTGGTAAAGGAGCAATTATTGGATCAAATTCGGTAGTAACAAAAGATATTCCAGCTAATACTATTGCTGTAGGTTCTCCTGCAAAAGTAATTAAGAAGTACAATTTTGAAACAAAAAAATGGGAAAGAATAAAAAAATAAATATGAACATATTAATCACAGGAGGTGCAGGTTTTATAGGTAGTAATTTATCTTTAGCATTATTAGCAAAAGGGCATAAGATCACCGTTTTAGACAATTTGTCAAGACAGATTCACGGTGATACACCTGATAAAACATCTCCTTTATACAAAAGCATAATAGATAAAGTTGTATTCATAAAAGGTACAGTGACTTCCAGGGAAGATTGGAGTAAAGCTTTAGCAGGGCAAGATATTGTTGTTCACTTTGCAGCAGAAACAGGTACTGGACAGTCTATGTATTGTATAGAGAAGTATACAGAAGTTAATATTCAAGGAACTGCTATTATGCTAGATATTTTAGCGAATGAAGAACATAAAATAAAGAAAATAGTAATTGCTTCCTCTAGATCAATTTACGGCGAAGGCAAGTATTTACATCCAGAATATGGAGTAGTTTATCCAAATCACAGAAATGAAGAAGATATGTTGACAGGTAATTTTGATGTAACCTACAAAGGTTTTTCTAACTTAAAGTTGGTTGGTACAGATGAAGAATCAAAAATTCATCCATCATCTGTTTACGGAATTACAAAACAAAACCAAGAGCAAATGATTATGACCGTTTGTCCAACACTCGGCATAGCACCTGTAGCTTTTAGATATCAAAATGTATATGGTCCTGGGCAATCTTTGTCGAATCCATATACTGGTATTCTGTCAATTTTCTCTACCCAGATTAGAAATGGAAACGGTATTCAAATATTTGAAGATGGTAAAGAAACCAGAGACTTTGTTTTTATTGACGATGTAGTTAATGCTACTATTTTAGGAATTGAAAAAGAAGAAGCAAATAATGAGATCTTTAACGTCGGTACAGGAGTGGCTACAGATGTGTTAACTGTAGCTAAGACATTAATTGACGCATATAACATAGATGTTCCAGTAAAAGTAACTGGTAAGTTTAGGCTCGGGGATATAAGACATAATTATGCAGAGATGTCTAAGATAGAAGATCTTTTAGGTTTTAAACCAAAAATATTTTTTAAAGAAGGTATTCAGAAATTTACAAAATGGGTCTTAAGTCAGGTAATAGAAGAAGATAATTTAGAAGCTTCATTGGTTCAAATGAAGAAAAAAGGGCTCCTGAAATAAAATGAATTTAGATAGCTTTAAAAATAAAAAAATACTTTATATTTCTATAAAAACTTTTAATTACGAATTAGAAATAGCAAATAAATTAAGAGAACTTGGGGCTCAAGTTGACTATTTTGATGAACGCCCGTCTAACTCTGTATTAACAAAAGGTATTATAAGATTAAAACGTTCTTTTATTAAAAAAAAGATAGATACCTATTACAATAGTATTTTAAAAAAGATTGAAGGTAAAAAATATGATTTCTTTTTTTTAGTCAAAGGAGAAGCAATTCCTTTCTTTTTTTTAGCAAAACTAAAACTATTACAAAAAAATTGTTCTTTTATATATTATACCTGGGATTCATTTGAAAACAATACTAATGCATTATCTATATTGCATTTTTTTGATAAAAAACTAACATTTGATCCTTTGGATGCGGAGAGGTTTAAATTAGAATTTAGGCCATTATTTTATATTGATAAATATAAAATAATGAAAAACATTAAAAAATCTAAATATAAAATGTTGTTTTTAGGAACGGCACATTCCGATAGATATAGAATCAGTAATGATGTTGTAAATTGGTGTAAAAAACATAATTTTTCTACTTTTACATATTATTACATGCAAAGTAAATTAGTTTATTTTTTTAAATCAAAATTTGATTCCTCATTTAAAGATTTTGATTATAAGAAACTAAATTTTAAATCTTTAAGTATTGACGAAATTATAAAATATTATGAAGATTCATCGATAATATTGGACATAAATCACCCTAATCAAAGAGGGTTGACGATGAGGACTTTCGAAGCTCTCGGAGCAGGAAAAAAAATAATAACAACAAATAAAGAAATAAAGAAATATTCATTTTATAATTCAAATAATATTTTTGTCATTGATAGAGAAAACATTGAATTAGAAAAAGCATTTTTTGAATTTAATTTTAATCCAATTAACGATGATATTTTATTTGAGATGTCAATTACAGGTTGGATTAAATCAGTATTCATTCAGAATGACTCAAATTACTGGTTAAATAAATAAAAATAAATTATGAAAGGAATTATATTAGCAGGAGGATCAGGAACAAGGCTTTACCCAATTACTAAAGGTGTTTCAAAGCAATTATTACCGGTTTATGATAAACCAATGATTTATTACCCATTATCGGTACTCATGTTAGCGGGTATTAAAGAGATCTTGATTATTTCTACTCCAGAAGATTTACCAAATTTTGAGAAGTTGTTAGGTTCAGGCGAGGATTTAGGGATACAATTAAGTTATAAAGAACAACCAAGTCCTGATGGTTTGGCCCAGGCATTTATTATTGGAGAAGACTTTATTGCAAATGAAGATGTATGCTTGGTTTTGGGAGATAATATTTTTTATGGGTATGGATTTTCTGAAACTTTACAAAATGCAAGAAAAAATGTAGAAGAAGGTAAATCTACTGTATTTGGTTATTATGTAAATGATCCAGAAAGATATGGAGTAGCATCGTTTGATAATAATGGGATAGTTACTTCAATAGAAGAGAAGCCACAAAATCCAAAATCTAATTATGCAGTAGTTGGCTTATATTTCTACACTAATGATGTTGTTCAAATTGCCAAAACAATTAAACCCTCTCATAGAGGTGAATTAGAAATAACAACAGTAAATCAAGAGTATTTAAAGAGAAATGACCTAAAAGTACAATTATTGGGTAGAGGTTTCGCTTGGTTAGATACTGGCACACACGATTCTTTAATGGAGGCAGGTCAGTTTATCGAAACCATTGAAAAGAGACAAGGATTAAAGGTGGCTTGTCTGGAAGAAATTGCCTATAATATGAAATATATAGACAAAGCACAGTTAAATAAATTAGCACAACCCTTAAAGAAAAATGGCTATGGCCAATATTTATTAAAATTAACTAAATAAAATAATGAAATTTATTAAAACTGCAATACCAGATGTATATATCATAGAGCCCTCAGTTTTTGGAGATGAAAGAGGGTATTTTTTAGAGTCTTTTAATTTAGAGAAATTTAAAGAAAATATATATGCAATAAATTTTGTACAAGACAATGAATCAAAATCTTCTAAAGGAGTCTTAAGGGGGTTACATTTTCAAAAGCCCCCTTTTGAACAAGCTAAACTGGTAAGATGTATTGAGGGTACGGTAATAGATGTTGCAGTGGATATTAGAAGAGGATCTCCAACGTATGGAAAGCATGTGTCAATAGAATTATCTGGAGAAAATAAAAGACAATTATTTGTTCCTAGAGGTTTTGCACATGGCTTTTCTGTATTGAGTGAAAGTGCTGTTTTTGCTTATAAAGTAGATAATACTTATGCCCCAGCATTTGATGCTGGAATCAGATATGATGATAAAGAGTTGAATATAGACTGGGGGTTACCTGAAGAAGATGTTCAGTTATCAGTAAAAGATGAAAATTTATCATTTTTCAAAGATTTTGATTCACCTTTTAAATTTTAAAAACATGAATATATTAGTAACAGGCTCAAATGGTCAGTTGGGTACTGAAATAAAGGATTTAGCTGTAAACTACACGAAATTTAGTTTCTTTTTCATGGATTTGCCTGAGTTAGATATTTGCAACAGCAGTCAATTAAATATTTTCATTAAAGAAAATAATATAAATACGGTTATAAACTGTGCGGCATATACTGCTGTAGATAAAGCAGAGCAGGATTCAGATATTGCTAAAAAAGTAAATGCGACAGGTGTTTTAAACCTTGTAAATGCATTAGAAAAAGTAGATGGTAAATTAATTCATATTTCTACAGATTACGTGTTTGATGGAAATAATTTTATTCCATACCAAGAGTTAGATGAAGTAAACCCAATCGGTGTATATGGTAATACAAAAAGAAGTGGAGAATTGGAAGTGATCAATTCCGACATTGATGCGATTGTGATTCGAACTTCTTGGTTGTATTCAGCATATGGGAATAATTTTGTAAAAACAATGTTAAGATTAGGGAATGAAAGGGACGAATTAGGAGTGATTTTTGACCAAGTGGGTTCACCAACCAATGCATCTGATTTGGCAAAGACATGTTTAGATATTCTTTCTTATAGTAAAGAAGCTAATATAAATTCTAAAGGAAATCTGTATCATTTTTCGAATGAAGGAGTTGCTTCTTGGTATGATTTTTCAATAGCCATTATGACTTTGGGTAAAGTAAATTGTAATGTTAAACCAATTGAGACAAAAGATTATCCAACACCTGCAAAAAGGCCTCATTTTTCGGTGTTAAATAAATCAAAAATTAAAAATGATTTTGAAATTGATATTCCATATTGGAGAGATTCCTTAGCGAAATGTATTTTGAAATTAAACAAAAATTAAACAAAAATTATGAAAAAAAATATATTAATTACGGGTGGCGCTGGATTTATAGGTTCTCATCTAGTGAGATTATTGGTGAATAAATATCCAAATTATGAAATTATTAATATGGATTGTTTAACCTATGCGGGTAATCTAGCAAATCTAAAAGATATAGAAGATAAAGACAATTATATTTTTGTGAAATGTGATATATGTGATCTAAAGAAAGTAACAGAGGTTTTTCAAGATTATAATATAGACTCAGTAATTCACTTAGCAGCAGAATCGCATGTAGATCGTTCTATTGAAGATCCATTTTCATTTGCACAAACCAATGTTATGGGAACCTTGAGTCTGCTGCAAGCGGCAAAAGAATTTTGGAATGCCAATTTTGAGAATAAGTTATTTTACCATGTTTCTACGGATGAAGTCTATGGTTCACTCGGTGAAAAAGGCTTTTTTACAGAAGAAACCGCCTATGACCCACATTCTCCCTATTCGGCATCCAAAGCATCATCAGATCATTTTGTAAGAGCTTTTCATGACACCTATGGATTGCCTACAGTGATATCTAATTGTTCTAATAATTACGGTTCATACCAGTTTCCTGAGAAATTAATTCCATTATTTATTAATAATATCGTAAATAATAAACCATTACCTATATATGGTAAAGGAGAAAATGTGAGGGATTGGCTATTTGTTGATGATCACGCCAGAGCTATTGATGTTATTTTTCACAACGGAAAATTAGGAGATACCTATAATATTGGCGGATTTAATGAATGGAAAAATATTGATTTGATAAAAGTGATGATTAAAACAGTTGATCGATTGCTCGGAAGAGAAGAAGGTACTTCAGAAAAACTAATGACCTATGTTACGGATAGAGCAGGACATGATTTAAGGTATGCAATAGATTCTACAAAATTGAAAGAAGAGTTAGGTTGGGAGCCGTCTTTACAATTTGAAGAAGGCATAGTTAAAACTGTAAAATGGTACTTAGATAATGGAGATTGGTTACTAAATGTAACTTCAGGAGAGTATCAAAAATATTATGAAGCAATGTACAAATAAAGCTTTATTAAAATAATTAAATAAAAATAGACTAAATTTCTTTTAATAAAAGATAGACTTTAAAAATACAAAATGAATCAATTTAAAAAAGCGTTTTATAAAAAGATAAGTTTTAATGAGGATATTTTAAAAAACAAAAATATTTTATCAAACAAAATTTGTGATCAAAATATTTTAGTTATCGGGGGTGCAGGAACAATAGGCTCTAGTTACATTAAACAGGTTTTAAAATTTAAACCTTCAAAAATTACTGTCGTAGATATTAATGAAAATGGGTTAACAGAATTAACTCGAGACTTGAGAAGCTCTAATTTATTGGATTATAAACCTGAATATATAACGTATCCAGTTAATTTATTGAGTAACACATTTGATAAAGTTTTTAATTCAGAATCTTGGCAAGTAGTTGCAAACTTTTCTGCTCATAAGCACGTGCGATCCGAAAAAGACAAAATTTCTGTAGAGGCCTTGATAAAAAATAATGTTTTTGGGGCTATCAAACTTCTAAACCTCTGTGAAGTAAATCCACCAAAATATTTCTTCAGTGTTTCTACTGATAAAGCAGCAAATCCAGTAAATATTATGGGAGCTTCTAAAAGTTTAATGGAAAAATTGATCTTATCTAAGAAAAATAAATTTAGAGTGTCAACTGCTCGATTTGCGAATGTCGCTTTTTCAAATGGAAGTTTATTGGATGGTTTTATTTATAGATTAAATAAAAAACAGCCGCTGTCTTGTCCGGAGGATATCAAACGTTTTTTTGTGTCACCAGAACAATCGGGTCAAATATGTTTGTTGGCTACATTTTTAGGTGACTCAGGAAATATTTTCTTCCCAAAATTAGATTTTCATAAGGATCAGATCTATTTTAAAGAAATTGCCTTAGATTTTCTAAAAGAAAATGGATTTGAACCTGAATTGATCAAATCAGAAAAAGAAGCGAAAGAATTTGATTTTGAAAAGAATCCTAATAAATATCCTATATATTTCTTTAAGACAGATACATCAGGAGAAAAAAAATACGAAGAATTCTATACAGAAGAAGAAGATTATGAAATTAAAAAATATGATTCTTTAGGTTTTATAAATACTTCAGATGTTAAAATATCTTTTGAAGACGTAGAAAGTGATTTTGAGACTGTATTTAGTGATGCAAATTCTCAAAAGTCAGATATTGTAAGAATAATAAAAAAGTATGTTTCAGATTTCCAGCATATTGAAACCGGCAAACATTTAGATCAAAAAATGTAACTTATGTACAACTTTTTAAAACGCGGACTAGATATTATAGTTAGCTTAATTTCATTAATTATTTTATTACCAGTTTTTATACCTATTATTATAATTCTAAGATTTTCAGCTGAAGGAGAGGTTTTTTATTTTCAAGAACGTTATGGAATTCATAATTCAAGATTCCAAATATGGAAGTTTGCTACTATGCTAAAAAATTCTATGAATATTGGTACTGGTAGTATTACGCTTCAAAATGATCCAAGGGTTACAAAAATTGGATCCTTTTTAAGAAAAACAAAGATCAATGAATTACCACAAATTATTAATATTTTAAAAGGAGATATTAGTTTGGTAGGCCCAAGACCTCTGGTAACCAAAACATTTTCTGCATATACAGAAGAGGTGCAATCTAAAATATATAATGTAAAACCTGGACTTACAGGAATAGGTTCAATTATTTTTAGAGATGAGGAGTCTATTATTTCCGCTGTTACAGATGAAGATCCACATGAGTTTTATAAACGAGTAATAGCGCCTTACAAGGGTGAATTAGAAATGTGGTATCAATCAAATAATTCTTTTTTCTTAGATTTACAATTAATTTTTATGACTGCTTGGGTGATTTTAGTTCCCACTTCAAAGCTTTATGAGAAGTGGTTTAAAGATTTACCAAAAAGAAATTTTTAATTAATAAATTATGCCATTCGATCCAAAATCCGCAAAGAAAGCAGGTGAAAAATCCAAAAGCATGAATTTTAAAAATTACAGTTTTTTTACGGGTTTAGAACACCTACCCACTCTCATTTCCCAATCTCCTCAACCGTTCCATAAACACATCTGCAACAGCGTCTTTATTTGGGTTCTCCCCAATATAACTTAAAAAAGTACTTTCTCTTGAGTGCCCTGTGATTTCCATTAAAATAGGGGTTTCTATCTTTCCAAAATAATTTGTTGCAAAAGACCTTCTCATCGTGTGTGATGTGATCAATTCATATTTTGGATACATCCCAAATGCTACCCTTTTTGTTACTGAACTCATCTTATTTCCTTTGATGACTTGATCAATACCAGCCAATCGACACAATTCCTTAATTTTTTTATTAAAAACAGATGCATTGGTTTTTTGAGGAAAATCTCTTCTTAGAAATTCCAGAACTGTAGGATCAATAATACCAACAGTGATTGACTTTTTTGTTTTGATTTGAATAAGATCTAAATACATTCCTCCACTAGGTGCTTGTCTTAAATTTTGAGGGGTTATTTTTAGTACATCTGAGATTCTCTGTCCAATATTCAAGCCCAATAAAAACCATTTTCTAATATTTTCCAATTCAAATGGAAGGTCAACTAATTCTTTTAGTTTGTTTATTTCATTTTGATTGAGCGTTACAATAATCCTGTCAATTTTTCTTTGACGATAACTTTCTATATGGTTACAATAATTATGTATTTGTTCGCCACCCCTTTCTGCCTCTTTACAAATTGATTTTAGTAGTTTCAATAATTGACCTTGATAATTGATTGAGTATTTTTGGAGGTGTATCATCCAATGGATAAACTGTTGCAGAATGTCTTTATTTAACTCAGTTAAATGAACCGTTCCCCCAATATGATTTTCGAACTCATCCCAAATTCTCCTCAGTGATTTATAACTTCTAACCGAATTATCGGAGAGACCAATATTGCCTGATCCTTTCACTTTTTTATAGGGTGAATTTCGTATGAAATAATCGATTTGAAATAAGACACTATTTGAATTCATTACAATTCTATTTGTATAAATTTTGCTACCACCGGTAGTAAACATCAATACTAAATGTTGGTTTTATTGATTATTGTTGTTGGAAAGCACCACCTTTAATTCCTCATTGTTTAAAAATGGAATAACAGGTCCCCAAACTCCATGTTTTCTGTATCCAACTTCTCGTACAATTTTACTGGGTATAATTAACCCTTGGTAAGTGAATTCATCTGAAATTTCAGCAAAAGTATAGTCAATATGAGTATGGTTGTTATTTATGTTCCAAGCGTGATATACTTGATGTAGTGTTTTTTTGTTTGTAGCTACTCCTTCAACATAAAGGTGATTTTCATTTAATCGATTAGATGAGTTGCCGTAGCAGTTCCCAAATTTTATTTTTCTTCGGTCAACCTTGCAGGTATTGATTTCTATTTCATTGAGGTTAATTGGATTGATTAGGTTGAAATAAAAACAGGTCAAGGAATTAATTCCTAAAATTTCATCTTCAACACCTCTGTTAAAACCACTAATTATTTCACTTTTAATATGTTTCAAATTTGCTATTTTCATAAAATATAATATTTGGATTATTAATGTCTATTTATAATATCATTTATCAATACTTTACCTGGAGCTGTCAGATCATTATTTTTTTCATTTCTAATTTCCTAAATCGTCTCCTCGGTCGATCAAATTTTGAGTTGTAAATTTGACTTTAGAATCTTCTGTTAATCTCTCCTGATTGATTAATTTTAGAGTCCTGATCATTAAATGTGAGTCTTCTTGTTTTTTCATGATATTTATCACTTGCTCAAAACTTAGACTGACTGTTAATTCACATTCGACTTCCGGAAAAAAACAGTTTCTAAAAAATGCAAATTTCCAGATAAAAAGTGGTGGAGCACTATGTTTCAGAATAGTATTGTAGAATTCAATAAAGTCATTTGAGCTTTCTGCTAGAAATTCAAAATGATATTTAATTTTAATCCCTGAATTAATTAACAATGTATTAGTTGGATCTTTCATATTATTATTATTATTTTAAGCTGCTGTAGCTTGATTGATTTTAAGTTCTTCTGTCTCTTTATTTTTATTGAATTTTTCAACCATAATGGCCTTTTTAATTGATTGGTGGAAAAACTTTTCCTCAATTTCGATTCCTATATGTTTTCTGCCCAATAAAAGTGAGCTCATCATGGTATTTCCGACGCCATTCCAAATATCCATTATGTAATCACCTTTTTGAGATCCCTCCAAGGTTAAAACACCTGTCAGGTAAACAGGGGAGGTAGATGAGTGTCTATCTTCTTTATTTTCGAGTTGTCTAAAGTAGTCTCCTGGATTTCCAACGTTACCTCTTATAATATCTTCGCAATACGTGTTAGAAAGTGTGTTTCTGATATTTGAAAGTGACGACTGTATATATTTCTCACCTATAACACCTGTTTCTTTGTTTGAGTGATTTGTGCAACCACTCACTAACTTATAACTGATCTTTTCCCCGTCATACATTTTAAGACTATTGGTAAATGTTATTTTTGGATTACAGGAGAATCTATAAATATATTCAAACGCTTCAGTAGTATCCTTAACATTTTCACCATGAGGTAATGGGTTGGTTTTTATCCACATTTTTTTACTGATAATTTTAAACCCTAATTTTTCCATTTCAATAACAAAATATTCAACGAAGAGCGAGTATACTTTATCCTTTTTGTAGTCATTAATGATAACATAAATCGACCCATCCTCTGACAAATATTCTTTGTATCTGTAATAGATGCTAGCTACATGAGCAGCAAACTCTTGGGATGACATATTCTTCAATTCTTCATGTTCTGCCTCCCATTCTCTACCAGGTCGTTTTGTATCATAACCATACTCACAAGAACCAATTATACACTTTATTTTACCTTTCAAATGATCTATTGGAGATAGGTTAATATTACCTGAATTCCCTTTCAAGAGAATAGAATTCTCTGAGACAAATTGATCATCTACATCAGGAACCATAATTCTATCATTCATAAATTTATCAACATTTCCTTTAGTTTTTTTGTGGGAACTAACAATATTTTTGTACTCATCTTCACTCATATTTTTTTGAAGAAATGAATTAAAAACCCCGAACTCGGAATCATTACTAAGATCAATGACCTTATCTAATTTTGATAACCTGCCATAGTCACAATGGTTCTCAATTAATTTTTTAATTGTATCAACATCGTAGTTGTTTGTTGAAGTTTTTAGCAGCTTTCGATATTGGTGTGCAGTCTCAAGAGAAATTTTATTTTGTAACACCCATGGGATTAGAAATTCAAATTCAGTATTGTCGAATTGATTGTACAACATCACTAATTTTTTCACCTTTTCTGGAGAAAAATTCATTTCCAAACCAATCTCCACATTTCTATTTAAACTTCCTCCTTTTATAGGGGGGTACTTTTTTGAAAAGTGTTTAAATTCATTATAGAGTTCATAACCTGTTTTTATTCTTTGTTTATTTAAATCGACCACCAAATCCTCCACAGAATCATTAGCTTCCAAATAAATTAGCGTCACTTCACAATCTTTAACACCATTTTTCACCATGAAATCATATCGTGTACCGCCCGAGACAAGCTCGTATTTTCCTTTGTGAATTTTAGCCCTGATCACTACCAAATTATTAATTGGTTTTCCTCCAGATCTTTCAAGTGATTTATTTAAGTATCCGTCAGCTGCTGGTGTATACATTTTTTCATGATAATCATTTCTAACTATCGACTCAAGACTAATTCTTTTTTGTTCAGTTTTCATATATTATAGATTTTACTTTCATAAATTTGGTTGACCTTTTTTTAATAAAAAAACAACTATAATTGATAGGTCTCTTTATAGAGGTTCCATAATTCAAAAATAATGGAGGTTCCAATTAATTCACCTTTCTTGTGTTTAAATTCTACAAACCATATCACTTCATCATGTTTAACACATAAATCAGGAATGTAATTTGATTTAAGTTCGTTTATTAATTTCTTCATGGTGTAGAAATCTAAAATTTCAAGTCCTTTGATATTATTTAAAAGATAGTCACCAAACTGCTTTTCAAATTCAATTACATCACGTCTACCGAAATTCTTATTAATTTTTCTTATTCGTTTCCCGGAATCATCAAACCAGTAAATTTTAGTCATATCATATTCATATTCCACTTCTCGATTTTCCTTTTTCAGAAACTGCTTCTTTTTACCTGTAGTAGTTCCGTAATCAGGTTTACATACTAAATTTAGTCTACGAAGTCTCAGTTTAAAATAATTTATCATTATACCAATCTCACGGGGATTTAGTTTTGAAGGAGTAGTCATGAAATTTTCGTAGCTCGATATTAGATTAGAAATCTCCATTTCAATCTCTAATTTGATAGAGTTCAACACCCCCCAATTTGTTGTAGATTCAAACTTAGAACGAATAGTAGTAGCATCACCTGAGTCCAAGATAGTATCCATCTCAAGAGACTTTATGTCCATTAGTGGACCTAATTTAACTTGTTTCAATCGCTCTAAATAAATATCATTATCTAATCTTCTGCTAAACTTCGCAGGATTAGATAATATTTCCTTGATCGGTATGTAATTCAATTCCATTATTAATATAATTTGATCACAAAGATATAAATAAATTATTTATTCCACCAAATAAAATACTGACTTTTTTATTTTTATTTTTGAAACGATTTTTTTAATATAATATAAAGGTGTCAGTTCACACCTTTATATTTAGGCTTGACAATCCCGAAAATTTTTGATATGTTTTATTAAAACTTAATTCGATTTATATCTTATAAGATAGTGTGATTATCGTTGGTGGATGATAATTATAATACACATAAAGCATGTTTATCCTCCTTAAAGTAGATGCCACCACATCGAAATTTGGGGGATTATTATTTTAATGTTCAGCTACTTTGAAAAAGGAATTACTAATCTAATCCCCAGCAAAACTATTGATTTATCACAATTGGTTAAATTAATTAAAAACAACCCTAAAAAATCTCTGATAAATGAGATCAGGGAACTAAGATTAAAGGGGGACCAGACCTATAAGGAAAAGAAAATATTTCTAAACTACATTACTCCAAACTGCAGTGTTAAAAAGCGTAGTTTAAAAGAAGAGGAGGATTACACAAAAAATTTCATTGCACCATCTTCTTACATATATTTCGATTTCGATGATGTGATTAACGTGCAAGAATTTAAAAAATACTTCATTGAAAAATATGGTCATCTTGTCTCTTTAGTATGTCTGTCAAGTGGTGCTGGTGGCATATCTGTTTTGTTCAAAATAACAAATATTATTGATAACAATAACTTCTATGATATATGGGAGATTATAAAAACTACATATCTTAAAGAAGAGCAGGTTGATATAAAATGTAAGAATATTGGCAGGGCAATGTATCTGCCATACGACACTGAACCATTCGTTAATTATGAGAATGAAATTACAGTTGATATTCCTTTAAGTAAAGAAAAAAACACTTCTAAAAAACAGCTCAATCAATCTATATTGAATAAACAATATAATAATACATTGATTGAGCCACTTTCCAATATTGAATTCGAAGAATTTATGGATAAAATTGTAACAAAAACACCTGTAGTGGTTAATAATCCAATTGTTGAATTATTTGCATCAGAAAAAATGGATGTTACTTTTCCTCGCGAGATAAGAGATACCAAAAAACATAGTATCTATACAATTATGATCCATAAACTTGTTTATTTAAATCCACAGTTACCGGCAAGTTACTTGTTTTCTTATCTGAATTTCATCAATAATTATTATGGAAAACCACCAATGGAATATAAGAAACTCATAGATCTATTTACTTTCGTTTATTCCAGCATTAAAAATGATGAAAACTATGAATTTAAGAATAAAAAGTATAAGTACGTGCATTTCAATAGTAACTCAAAATTAACAGGCGGAGAAAAAAGAAATTTAGCAAGTAAAATAAATGGAAAAAGAAGAAGTAATACATCAATCGAAAAGATAATTACTGCAAAAGAAGAGTTAAAATCTCAAAAGTTAAAAATCACTCAGAAAGCACTTGCAGAAAAAACAGGGTTATCTATTAGCACAATTAAAAGACATATAAATTCTGAACCTGTGGATCTAGAAAAATTGGTTATTGATGTTAATGAACTTTATACAGATGAAGATCCTATAGTAGATGGTGATGATGTTTTTCTCTCAAATGGACATAATGTGTCAACTGACAATATTTTCCACCCTGAGTGTCCCAAGTGGGTTTATAATTATTATGAAAAAAGAGATTATTTAAATGACTTATAGAAGAAACTCAACTGATTTAAAGATAGATAATTACATTGTAATATGATTTTGCTGTGGCTGACTCACTAAAAAAATCATCAACTGTCTGACATATTTTATTTTCTATGATATTTATAGAGAAACACAGTTATGAAAGAGAAAAAGTCAAAAAGAGTAATAGTTCGAATAACCGAAAGTCAATTCAATAATTTGATGGAGTGCGTTATAGATGAACAAATAAAAATTTCAGATATTCTAAGAGAATCTATAACAGATAAACTTCAAAAACTAAGGAAAGATGATAAAAGGAAAAAATAATTTAAACTATGAATATTATAACAAATACCTTATCAATTGTGGGTCTAATAATCCACCTAATATGGAGTTACTAAATGATTTTTTTAATGAAAAATTAAATATTCTACCTGAACACGAATTAGAACCATCCAATGTGGTTTTACTAAATGAATTGATAGTTTTTTGTCGTAATAAATTTGACAGTTAAAAGGCACAAAGCACCAACAGGAATAATTACTAATTCTCGATTGTATATGCTGAGTACTTGATTTTGAATAACGTAGTAAATTAAATCTAATTGGCATGATTGGTTGGGGGATTGAACTATTTGTGAAATAACCACAGTTTTTAATTGTTTTTCAAGTAGACCTTTGTTAGAGTTTCTCCCATGGTATTGCATAGAATTTCCTGTGGGTGTTGCTCCAATGAGAATTGTTCCAATTGATCATGGTAGAGTTTAGACTTAGATTCTGATGTAATTAAATAGTAATGGAAATACTCATGGATAACAGTATTGATTAGTTCTCTGCGTATTACATTGTTGTTCCTGTAGATGGTAATTGTGTTATTGTAGAAACAATACTCTCCCGCGAGATGAGATTTACCTTCAGCTAAAGTCAGTAGTGGTTTTTGTTTTCGAATTGGATATAAATAGAGGCACCAGTTCAAAACATCCTCTGCCAAATGAAATTGCCAGTCTTCACCGTCACCTGTCAAGAATTTGATTAGCACAGATATCAAGTTTAAAATGAACAACCCTCCAACAACAATAAAATAAATTGTGAAAAAGGTATCCATTATAGTAACTTTTTAACTTTCATTATTGTCTTTGGTGACGCATTTATTTGCTTTGCTACTTCTCGGATAGATAATCCCATTTCTAAATAGTGAATTATTTTCTTTGATTTTGGTTTGGATAGAAAGGTGTTGTTAGATTCAGTAGTGTTTTTCGGTCTGCCTAGGATACCTCCCTTTTGAAGATAAATAAGTCTCCCTGTTTGAGTTCTTTCTTTTATGTTTTCCAATTCCATTTCATAAAGAGAACTCATTGTTGCTGATAAAATCTTCCAAACAGGATTTCTTTTACCATTAGGTCTAGATTCAACTCCTAAATTTCTAATTTTGACATTAACCTTGTGTCTATCTAACCAATCAAGGGTGGAAATTACATCCCCCATATTTCTACCAAGACGTGAAAACTCTTCTGTTACTAATTCAGTTACTTTTCCGTTCTCAACTAGTTGAACCAATTTTTTAGCTTCAACTCGATCTCTAAAACTCACCGAGCCTGATACTTTGTCGAGAAGTGTGATATCATATCTATCGGTATCCGCTTCAAATCGATTACCTGTTTGAAGAATGGTACTCACTCTATTATACTTTACTTTCATAATCGTAGGATTTTAAATCACACATTAAAATTACCGAGAAAGTGCCGTATTGCCTAAGAGTCAGACAAACTTTAGCGCAACTTTAGCGCTTCCTTTTTTATCTTGATTTAATTTCCTTCTTGCCGATTAAAATCTCAGATGGATCAACATAGTTTATCTTCAGGTATCATTGATAATAGAGGTGCCGATTAGTATTCTATGTTAATCAGGTCCCACGTCGATGAGATACTGTCTTTCGGTTATCTCTTACAATTGATATGAACTAAAAACCGCAATGAGAAACATCTTCTAAATTTTCTAAAAAATTTCAATAAGGACTATTGTTATAATTTTTAAGACGTTTCGTTAAATATATAAATATTATCTCAGTACTTATATTCACTAAAAAGTATAACTATTAGTGAATACAATCTAAAATAGTATATTTTTTAAAAAAAGACATTGTACAAAAGAAATTAAAAGTTTAATACATCTTATGCCAATTAAATTTGAGCTTTTTGGTTCGGCTTTAAAAATCTCATTGATTAAATTTAAAGTTAGTTTGGTGCCCCCCTCACTGGAGTGCTTAGGTATCCCCCCTTATATACCCCATTTTTCGATGTCTTTAGAGGGAGGTCAATTCTCTCGATCAAATTTTTGGAAAATTTTGGTAAAAAAGTATCTTTTTTTCGTGGGGGTAATAACTAAAATGAAAATTTTGGCATTTTTTCACCAGAAATTCAAATTTTTATGCCTCAAGTATGATAATATTACTTTTTAAAATTCAACTGAACTAGTTTTTCTTTGTACCAGTTTTTATCTGTTACCCTTTTGAATAACCAAACTCGATAGTCTTTATATATGAGGGACTTATAAATAACGCCTAATCTACTTTTTAAGAATAAATACCTCTTAATGCGTTTGTGTCGTCTTTTTGTTGTTTTACTGTTGGTAAACTGATTATTAAAAACACTTAAATAGGAAGCTGACATTTTTGTGTTATTGTATTCTAAACTATCTACCTTGTTAAAAATCTCATAGCAAGCTGCTAAAAAACAATGTAAAGGATTGGTTAGTTTATTTAATGTATTCACCGCATCTTTTGCATTTGTTTTTTTAGATAACAAAAAAACATCATAGGCATTACGTAAGGCCATGGTCTTATAGTCAAAACCATGGTCGTTTATTTGATTCGCTATGATGGATAAATTTAATTTGTTTGCATAACTCAAAACTTTGATCTCATCAATCACTTGAGAATCTTTTTCAACAATACTATAATTGAATTCTTTTCTATATTTTTCTATTGCCAATATTTCTGAATGAATTTCTACAGCAGCAATGTTACTCTCTTTTTGAAGTCTTCTATAATGTTTGCCTCCTGGAAAATAGTAATCTTGCTTACTCACCTCAGAATAATCAAAACTCCTTAATAATTGGATTGCTTTTGGATAGTCTTCTTTTGAAAAAATAAAATCAATATCCCCAACCATACGCTCAGCAACATCATCATAGATTCCTGCCAACAGATTCCCTGTTCCTTTTAAAAAAATTGGTGTAATGTTATTTGTCAATAACAGCGTATTTAATTCCCTGGCTTGAGTGATGATTTCTTCGTTCCGCTTTCTGTTTAAATTGGTAATATGTTTCATGTAAGTAACTAACTCCTCAGGTAAATAGTGTAAAAAATTAGCCCTTTGCAAATTGCAATACAATGCAGGAAAGACATAATGAGCAGTACTTACTTTTACAACAGTATCCCAATCTATATTATTTGATTGCAACTGTTTTTCAATTGCTTCCTTATTCCTGTCCTCCACAGAAATAGTTAAACATTTTGCAACAAAGTATAGCGTTTCTTTATAATTCAATGATATTAGTTTTTGCTAAATGTGTTTTACTTTCTTGTGATTGATCTGCTATTAAAAACCTTACCAAGCTCTTTTAGAATCCTTGGGAAATACATAAAATTTAACTGAATTACTATTTTGATAAAATATCAAATAATTCGTGATTAATATAGTAATTCGTAACGCCTAATTTCTTTTTTGTTAATATTCCATCATCTGACAACGTGTTCAAGTAATTAGCAGCAGTAATTCTTGATACCTTTAAATCTTTCTCTACAAATTCGATTTTAGTATACGGATGTTTAAACAAGTTATTTAGCAAGTCCTGACTGTAGAACTTGTAATTTTTCCTAATTTGATGTTTTTGTTTTAATAGTAGGGATTGTATTTGTGTGATTTTTTGGATTGTATCCATTGCAGTCTGTTCAACACCCTCTAAAACAAATAATATCCAATCTTCGAAATTTTTATGATCTCTTACGGCTTGAATTTTTTTATAATAATCACTTTTATTTGATATGATAAACTTGCTCAAGTATAATATGGGTAAGTCTAATAGATTTTGAAGGACAAGATAAAGTACATTTATAATCCTTCCTGTTCTTCCGTTTCCATCATAAAAAGGATGTATACTTTCAAATTGGAAATGTATGATAGCCATTTTTATGAGAGGATCTAAATCACTGATTTCATTGTCATTAATATATTTCTCTAAATTACTCATTAGATCCATAATAGTCTGGTGGTCCTGAGGTGGTGTATAAATTATTTCTCCTGTACTATTATTTTTAAGGGTAGTACCCGGAACCTTTCTTAAACCTGCGTTATTTTTTTCAAGTGTGGCTTGAATTTCAATAATCATCCTATTGGTAAGGAGTTTTTGGTTGTTTATAAGCTCAAAGCCTTTTTTAAGGGCTTCTATATAATTTTGAACTTCTTTAGATTCAAGAGATTCTATGTTATTTGTATTAAGTTCTGCCTTATATAAGTCATCGTGAGTAGTTATAATGTTCTCAACTGCAGAACTATCCTTTGCTTCTTGAAGACCTAAAGTATTGATTAATATGGTTTGATTAGGTATACTTTTAGACATCCCTTTTAACTCAGCCAATGCCTTATGTGAGGACGTTAGTTTCTTGAGAACCATCGTGGACTCAAGCTCAATGTTTAATGGAAGATAACTTAAAGTATATAATTGCATATGTAAAGAAAATCAAAAAATCTATACAAAGATAAACTATTATGTATAAAAAAATCAATTTTCTTTACAAAAGGAAGGTGATGTGATAAGATAACTCAGGAATTTTAATATAGAAATTAAAACCATTGAAGAATGTGATATGATTCATAAAACAAACACTACAAGAGAACCTTTTAAGTTACTCAGTAAGTTTATAAATTTCAAAATCTCATGGCCGTTTCATGGCAATTTAAGAGTTTTCAAAAATTTAATTACTGAATATCAGTTAGTTATAAATTAATTGAGACTACAGTCCGGCGCTAATTTACTATTAATTATTATTATTTGGATAATGCATCCATCAAAATATCAGCGTATGCATCCATATTAGCATTTTTACCAACATATTCTAAAAACGTACTTTCCCTTGAGTGACCTGTAAGTTTCATTAGAATGGGAGTGGGTATTTTCCCATAATGATTGGTTGCAAAAGATCTTCTGAGGTCGTGGGAAGACAATAATTGATGTTTTGGAAATTGTCCTAAATAACTTCGCTTTTTAGAACCATCATATTTATATCCTTCAACAATTTGATTAATTTCAGCTAATTCAGCAATTTTTTTAATGTCTTGGTTGAATTTGGAATTAGAAATTTTATGTGGAAAGCTATTTAAAATTATATCAATAACAACTTTATCAACAATACCAACGGTAACAAACTTCCCTGTTTTTTTTTGATTGATATCTATGTATAATCCGTTATTGTTCGCTTGTCTTACATTATCGATAGATAATTCGAGCAAATCTGAAACTCTTTGGCCAATGGAGTAACCTATTAGAATCCACTTTTTTGAGTTTAATAAAGAATTAGATTGAATTTTTAAGTTTTTAATTTTTGCGAACTCTGAGATTGAAATTAAATTAATGATTTTTTTACTGCTATCGTTTTTAAAACAACTTAAATAAAAAACTTGTTGATTCACCTCAATTTCACGCTTTAAAACTTCTTTAGATATTGTTTTAAGTCCTTTTATCATTCCGTTGGAATAATTGATAGAATATTTTTTTTCATTTAACAACCAATTTTTAAATTTTTCAAGTAAATTTAAATTAAGTTCTTCGAATACTAACCTCTGATTTATATCCTTTTCGAACTCTACTATAACTTTAATAAAAACATAATAAAATTTGATTGTATTTGGTTTTAATCTTTGTGAGTTATTTTTAATCCATAATTTTGACTGAAATATAACAGTATTTTCTTCTGTAAACTTTTTCCCTCCATTAAATTCGTATACTAATAGTTTTAACCATGGTAAGTCTAAATTACTTTTCGGACCATCCTTTACTTTATCTAAAACATATTTTTTTAATTCAATTAATTTTTGATTATTTTTTTCATAACTTGGCGCTTCATAATCTATTTGTTGAAGATTTTTATTCCAATATTTACTATAAATTTTTATTCCTGTGGAAGTCTCTAACCTAACAGATTTTTGGGCATACAGGTAAATTTTAATAAATACATAACTTTTATTTTTTGTTCTAATTCTAAATCCTACTGTCGCCAATTATAAAGGTTTTGGCTAATATATAGCACTGCCATTAAACGGCCATTAAACTGCCATCAAAAAATTATTTAGAAGTTATTTAGGACAATTTCCAAAACATCAATTATTGTCTTCCCACGACCTCAGAAGATCTTTTGCAACCAATCATTATGGGAAAATACCCACTCCCATTCTAATGAAACTTACAGGTCACTCAAGGGAAAGTACGTTTTTAGAATATGTTGGTAAAAATGCTAATATGGATGCATACGCTGATATTTTGATGGATGCATTATCCAAATAATAATAATTAATAGTAAATTAGCGCCGGACTGTAGTCTCAATTAGTTTATAATTAAATGATATTCAGTTATTAAATTTTTAAAAACCCTTAAACGGCATGAAACGGCCATGAGTTTTTTAAATTTATAGGTTCTTTTTTATGTTTTGAACATCTATCCACCTTTTATATTTTCGTTGTTTATCAATAATTTTAAATTTTATTTCATTAACACTTAATGCAGGTGTGGTGTTTAAAAAAATAGAAAAAAACAAAGTTAAAATAGTTTTCTTTTAGAAAACTTATTATATTTGTAGATGTTTAATATCATACAAAGAAGGACGTTACTCAATTATATAAGATTATATCCTGATGCAGCTACATCTCTTCAAGAATGGTATCGTGAACTAGAAATATCTGAATTTAAGAATTTCAATGAATTAAAAGAAATTTATAAAAGCGCTAGTATTGTAGGAGACGATAGAGTTGTCTTTAATATAAAAGGAAATTCATACAGGTTAGTTGTTCGATTTGTATTTACTTATAAAGCAATACAAATTAAATGGTTTGGAACTCATAAAGAGTATGATACCATTAATGTAGAATCTGTTCAATTTAAAACTAAAAGAAACAAATGAAACTAGGTATTATAAAATCCGAAAAACAATATGATGATTATCTAGACTGGGTAGATATTCAATTTAATAAAAACATTAATCCCAAATCAGCAGAAGGTGAAAAACTTCAGATAGTATTAATGTTAATCAAACAATATGAAGATATTCATTATGAAATACCATTTCCTGACCCCATTGAAGTAATTAAATTAAAAATGAAAGAATCTGATATTAGAAATAGGGATCTTGTAAACAAAAAATATGGATCAAAAGGTCACATATCGTCATTACTACACAAAAGAAAACCATTAACATTGGATTTAGCTAAAAGATTTCATAAAGAATTTGGAATACCGGCGGAGGTTTTGTTAGCATAAAATGATTATAATCATGGCCGTTAAGTAATGAGAATTACACGTGAAATTACTTAAAAACAATAATAAGTAGTAAATTAATGTCTGGCTGCAGTCTCAATTAATTCACAAATAACTGATATTCAGTAATTAAATTTTTGAAAACTCTTAAATTGCCATGAAACGGCCATTAGTTTTTCAAATTCATAAACTTACTGAGTAACACAAAAGGTCCTCTTATAGTGTTTAAACTTTCTGAGTTCTCTTATCATATCACCTTCCTTTTGTAAAGAAAATTGATTTTTTTATACATAATGATGATCCCGATAAATTTCACATATTTACTAAAGGTTCAAAAAGATCTTTACAGGATTTGTTAATAGTAGACCAGTACAAGAAATAATTAAATACTATTTCAACCCTTTTTTTTGAAAAATTTACAATCTAAGAAAATTAAGGGATTTCCAATATCCCCATTAATTTATGGTTAAGATATAATTTTTCTTTACCCACTTTTTCAGAAATTAAAAAACCAGATTTTTCTAATTCCATCAAATAATTACCTACGGTTTTTGGTGTCCCTAATTTAGCATCAATTAAAAACTGTCGTTTCGTATAAGGCAACCTAAATAGTATTTCAACCAATTCTTTAGTATATACTTTAGGTAATGTTTCCTTAATCTCTGTTGCCATTTGATCCATTAATAAAGTAACATTTTTTAAGCGTTCTAGTCCTTTGTTAGCTGTATATTCAACCATTTCAAGCATGTAAAGTATCCACCCTTCCCAATCATTATTTTCAGTTACCTTTCTCAGTTTCATATAATAATCCATCTTATTTTTAATGATATATTCACTTAAATAAATAGCAGGTGTATCCAACAGTTTTTCGAGTTTTAGATATAATAACAACAATATGCGTCCTGTTCTACCATTACCATCACTAAAAGGGTGTATCGCTTCAAATTGATAATGCATTAAAGCCATTTTAATTAATGGATCAATAGCATCGTCATCATTTATAAAAGTTTCGAGATTATGTAACTTTTCTCTTATAATAGCTTCCCCTGAAGGTGGTGTGTAAATGGTTTTACCATTCGTATTTTTCAAAGCAGTTCCTGGCGTTGTTCTAATACCTGCAGTATTTTTTTTAATGCTTTGTACAATTTCAACACATAAGTTTGTACTTATAAAAGGTCTCGTTTCTATTTGTTGTAAACCATTCCAAAGTGCTTCTTTGTAGCTTATGACTTCTTTTGTAGCTGGATTATCAAACTTTTTGTCTGCTACTAAAGATCTATATAAATCATCATTTGTTGTGATGATATTCTCTATTTCTGAACTTGCTTTAGCCTCTTGTAAATGAATCGTATCCAAAAACAACGTTGGATTTGGTAAATTGGTAAGCATACCATTAAGTTTTGCTAGCGCTCTACTAGCATCAATAGTCTTGCGTAACACTTTAGTAGTTTCTAAATTTATTCTAGGGGGTAATATTGGTAAACTATTGTAAGGTATTTTTCTATTAAATTTTGTCATTTTAAATAAGGGTACATATTACTCACGTAATCTTAACGAGGGTAAATATACTAAAAATTTACCTTTATTATACTAATGGATGTAATTATTACGTTCAATAAACAGATCGTAAAAAATAAATTTAAACATCCATATACTAAAATCGAATTTGTAGAGAAAGATTTAAAGGTTTCAAGAATTACTGCTGCTAATTACTTGAATACGTTGTCAGATGATGGAATATTAACAAAAAAGAAATTAGGTGTTACGAATTACTACATTAATCACGAATTATTTGATATTTTATCAAAATAGTAATTCATTTAAATTTTATATATTTCCCCACGATTCTGAAAGACCCTGGTGGGATTTTTTAATAATAGACCAATCACAAGAAAGTAAAACACATTTATCAAAAACTAAAATCATTGAATTATAAAGAAACGCTTTTTTTTATCGCCCAGTGTTTGACCATTTCTTTAGAAGCAAAGAATCGGCAAGCCATAACAACCCAATTACAAACAACCACAATAGATTGGGACAGCGTTGTAAAAGTAAGTACAGCCCATTATGTGTTGCCGGCATTGTACTGTAATTTACAACGTGCCAATTTTTTACCGTATTTACCTGAGGAGTTGGTTGGCTATATGGAGCATATTACCAATTTAAACCGAGCGCGTAACCAGCAAATTATCACACAGGCCAAAGAATTAAATACCCTGTTGTTAGCTAACAATATTACACCCATATTTTTAAAGGGAACTGGGAATTTATTAGCCGGTATTTATGTAGATATCGGGGAACGAATGGTGGGGGATATTGATTTTATTTTTTCAAAAGAAGACTATCCTAAGGCCATTGAATTATTAAGAAATTTTGATTACTCAGAGGTGAATCCTTGTGGTTATTACTTCCCAGGCGATAAACATTACAGAAGACTTCAAAAAGAGTACGCTATTGCTGCTATAGAAATACACTCAGAAATATTGGGAATCGAAAAATATAGAAAAGAATTTAATTACGATTTTGTGTTAAAAGATTGCCAGGTAGTTGATGATGTTTGCGTCTTGAGTTATGCCAATAAATTAAACTTATCCATTATTGCCAATCAAATAAACGACCATGGGTTTGAGTATAAAACTATGGCCTTACGAAATGCTTATGACGTTTTTGTATTGTCTAAAAAAACCAATGCAATGGCTGCGGTAAATAGTTTAGACAAACTAAGCCATCCCTTGAATTGTTTTTTAGCAGCTTGTTTTCAAATTTTTAATTCCGTAGATAGTTTAACATACAAAAAAACAACAAAAACAAGGGCGTATTTGAATAGTTTTCAAAAACAGTTTGTAAATCCTAAAGCTACAAAAAGAAAACACAAAAGGATTCAAGTTTGTCTTTTTATAAAACTTAGATTACACATTATTTATAAATCTATAGTTTATAAAGAGTATCGCATTTGGTTGTTTAAAAGATTGACTGATAAAAACTGGTACAAAGAAAAAATGATTCAGTTGGGTTTTAAGGATAAGATTACCAACTAACAGCTGCTTGTTTTATTTATGTATTTGGTTGGTGGTTGATGGTTTTTGGTTGGTGGTTTTTGGATCTTATTTATTTAAGTTAAGAAAATAAATTTATATGTATTATATTTGCAAAAAAAAAAATAATGCTGATTGAAAATTTTAAACCTGAATACCATTTACTTTTATTAAGTATTTTTGTTTTTACAATAAGCTTTCTTGTCTTATCTAAAATACGAGTTATTAGCTTAAAGTTTGATTTAATTGACATCCCGAATTACAGAAGTTCTCATCAAAAAAGTGTGCCTACTTTTGGAGGTATCGCCTTTTATATTTCTATATTGTTTACTTTATTTTTAACTCAAAAATGGGAAACAGGATCTATAATTATTGCTCTTGTTACCTCTTTTTCTATTATTTTTTTTACAGGGCTTAAAGACGATTCTAAAAACATTACTCCGAGAATGAAGTTGTTAGGTCAGCTTATTTCTGTTGGCATTTTGATGTTTTATACAGAATTTAGAATAACCACATTACATGGATTTTTAGGGATCGAAGAAATACACCCTCTTATTTCTGTGTTGCTAAGTGTTTTTTTACTCATTGGTCTTATAAATGCTTACAATTTAATTGACGGGATAGATGGTATGGCCTCTGTTATAGGAATTGTTATTACAACTACCTTTGGCTTGTTATTTTACAGTTTAGAATTGTATTTTTATTTAGGAATTTGTGTGTGCCTATTGGCTATGATACTTTCATTTTTACGCTATAATTTTTCTTCTAGAAAAAAAATATTTATGGGAGATACAGGCTCTCTTTTAGTTGGATTGGTTTTAGGTATGTTGACCATGAGATTATTATCTCTTGATATTGAACCTGTTTCTGAGATTATAATTTCTAGGAAAGAGCTGCCTTTGTTTTTATTAAGTGTCTTATTAATACCCGCATTGGATATTGTTAGAGTAATATTTATAAGGTTTATCAATAATAAAGCTATTTTTTCAGCAGATAGAAAACATATTCATCATGTTTTAGTAGATGTAGGGCTTACGCACAAAAAAGCTTCCATTACAATGGGTATTGTAAATATACTTATTGTTATCATCATGTTTGACGCCATTCGCTATTTTGGGTTATTAGCTTCGTCGTTCCTTTTACTTTTATTGATTTTATTAATGTTATATTCCTTTTCTTTCATCAATAAAAAAGTTTCAAGCCTGCCAAATAAAAATGATGAAAAATCTATTTAGAATCTATAGCAGCGCATCTTTTAGTATGGAAACGAAAAACTTCTTATCAAATTCAATTTAAAAAAACTTAAATGATTAAATTTGTAAAAAAAAATATTATTATTTTGAATAAAAAATTCCTAGTAACAATTTATTTTGTTTTTATTTCTGCCTTTGTTTTTACGCAAGGTCTCGGTGATATTAAAAACCTAGACATTAGTTCTTTGTCTGATGAACAAATAGCTACCTATTGGGGGCGTATTCAAAAAGACGGTTATTCTATGAGTCAACTAGAAACTTTAGCGAAAGCACAAGGCGTTTCTGCCAGTAAAGTAGCCGAATTTAAACGAAGAGTGTATGGCTTAAATACGGTAGATAAACAAGCAAAAAACCTTACAGATTCTACTCCAATTACTAGTGATGTCTCTGAGGCATACGGCGTTCAAGCAGATAAAGTGATTGGTAAAAAGAAAAATTCGAATGCCCCTTTTGGGTATGATTTTTTTAATAATTCAAAAATTTCGTTTACGCCTAGTGTTAACATTGCTGTACCCGATAATTATCAAATAGGGCCTGGTGACGAATTGATGATAGATTTATGGGGTGCCTCAGAAATCACCTATACTGCTCGTGTAGACCGACGTGGAAACATAAAAATTAATGGGGTTGGTTTTATTTATGTAAACGGTTTTTCTTTAGAAGCCGCAAGAAAAAAAATAAGCACAAAATTAAAAAAGAAGCACGCAGGTATTGGTGCTCCTAAAGATAGTTACAGCCATATCTCTACAAATATTACCGTATCTAAAATTAGAACGGTGCAGGTAAATATTATTGGAGAGGTAAAAGCACCAGGAACCTATGCCTTAAATTCATTGTCTACGGTTTTAAATGCCTTGTATGTGGCAGGAGGTCCAAATAAAATGGGGACCTTTAGAGAGGTAAAGTTAGTTCGTAAAAATGAAACTATTGCTACCTTAGATATTTACGACTATTTATTGGATGGCACACAAAAGGGGAATTTTAAATTACAAGACCAAGATGTTTTGTTGGTAGGCCCTTATCAAAATTTAGTTACTGTAGAAGGTGCTGTAAAAAGAACAGGTATTTACGAGTTAAAAGAGGGGCAAACCTTATCTGATTTGATCGCCTATTTTGGGGGCTTTACTTCTAAAGCTTATACTGATTTATTAATTTTAGAACGCTTAGACGGTACACAAAAAGTGGTAAAGGAAGTGAAATTGTCTGAAGCCTCACAATTTGAGATCAAAGCAGGAGATAAAATAGTAGTGCAAGAAGTTTTAGATCGTTACAAAAATAAAGTGACCGTTTCAGGAGAAGTGTATCGACCTGGAAACTATGAGCTACTTCCCAACATGACCTTACGAGGTCTTTTGTTAAAGGCTGATGGGATAACGCCAGAAGCTTTTTTAACTAGAGGGATTATAACTCGAAATTATGATAACACTTACCAAGAAAATATACCCTTTTCTGTGGCAGCCATTTTAGCTGAGAAAACAGACATCGAGTTACAAAATAATGATGTAGTTCAGATATTTAACAAAGATAATTTGAGAGAACCAAGAACTATTCTTGTTCAAGGAGCGGTTAATAAACCCGGTGCGCTTGCTTTTGTTTCTAAAATGCAAATAGAAGATGTAATTGCCTTGTCTGGTGGGCTTAAGGAGGGGGCTGATACCAATAACATCAGTATTTCTAGGCGCTTAAAAGATGGAAGTTTTAAAACCTTGAGTAAATTGTTTACCCTATCTTCTGAAACTAATTTAGCATTAAACAACGGGACTCCGTTTTACATAGAGCCTTTTGACCAAATAAACGTACGTTCTTTGAAAGGCTATGCAGCGCAACAATATGTAAAGGTTACTGGACAGGTAAATTATAGTGGTGCTTATGTGTTGGAAAATAAAAATGAACGCATTTCTGATTTGGTAAAAAGAGCAGGAGGAATAACTGACTTTGCCTATTTGAAAGGCGCCACATTATTTAGGGAAATTGAAGATGCTGCGATAAAAAAATTAATTTATAATGTAGAAAGTGAAGATGTGGAGGTTAATAAATTAAAGGAATTTTCAAAAAGTAATGTTACTTCTATTGGTATTGATTTAGAAAAAATTATGCAAAATCCAGGGGCCGATAGTGATTTGATCTTGTTAGAGGGTGATGAGTTAGTGATTCCAGAAATTAAAGAGACCGTACAGGTATCAGGAGAAGTACTGGTACCATCTTTAGTAAAATATAGAAAAGAATATCGTTTAAAAGATTATGTAAATAGTTCTGGAGGTTTTACAGATGCGGCAAAAAAATCAAAGATATTTGTACGCTACAGTAACGGTCAAATTAAAACCGTATCTCGATTTTTATTTTTTACATTTTACCCTAAACTAGCGCCAGGTGCAGATGTTTTTATCCCCACAAAAGTAGCTAAGGAAAAAATGTCTACCCAAGAAGTATTAGGAATTACTTCGTCGATTGCTACTTTAGCCTTAATTATTAGATCTTTAACACAATAACTAAAGATGTTTTATAAAACTTTAATGCACTATTTATGAATCAAAACACGAATCCTGCTCTAGAAGAAGACACTATCGATATCATTGCTTTGTTAAAAAAGTTTTGGAAAGGACGTCGTTTTGTTATTAAAACCCTTGTTATTTTTACAATTATAGGTTTTTTTATTGCTATTTTTTCTAAAAATACCTACACGGCTTCTTCTACCATAGTTCCTGTAACTGAAGGAAAATCTGTGAGTAGTAATTTAGGAAGCTTGGCCTCTTTGGCAGGAATTAATTTATCTGGTGCTGGAAGTTCAGCTGCTGAAATTTCTCCAACATTGTACCCTAAAATAGTGAATAGTATTCCTTTTCAGTTAGAGTTACTAAAAACTCCCTTGACTATTGAAGGACAAGATAGTTTAGTTACTTACCAAGAATATTTTGAGACCATATATAATCCAGGAGTGCTAGCGACTTTAAAAAAATATACAATTGGTTTGCCAGGTCTACTCATTTCATTCGCCAAAGGTAGTGATGATGAGGCAGGAATAGGCACTTCTAAATCTAACAATCAAATTATTAGCATTTCTGCAGCAGAAAGTAGCTTGATAAAACTGTTAGAAAGTCAGATTAATCTTGAGATAAACGCTAAAGAAGGTTTTATTTCTATTGCAGTAACGCTGCCAGAACCAGAGGCTAGTGCTCAATTGGCTTTGAGGTCTCAACAGTTATTACAACAATATGCTTTGCAGTTTAAGACACAAAAATCGAAAGAGCAACTAAATTATATAGAAGAACGCTACTTAGAAAAGCAACAAGAGTTTAACGATATCAAATTAAAGCTAGCTTTATTTCAAGACCAAAATAACGCTATAAATACGGCTGTGGCAAAAACTAAATTATTGCAATTACAATCTGATTATGATTTAGCTTTTACGGTGTATACTGAATTGGCAAAACAATTGGAAACACAGCGTTTACAGGTAAAAAAAGATACACCCATTTTTACCATATTAAAACCCGTAACAATACCTAAAGAGAAAACGGGTCCTAAAAGAGCACTTATATTGATTATTTATATGTTTTTAGGAATTGTTCTTAGCTTAGGCTATCTTCTTTTAAAAGATTGGTGGATAGACTTTAAAAAACAATGGACGGCTAAGGAAGCATAAATTCTTAGACCATAATTATAATTGTTTTTCTTTTACAAACCATATATTTTAATTTTACACATTTATTTTATAGCGAAAACGATTGAAGTTTTTTAGCCTGTTGTTTTGTGAAAGAAGTTATTATATCTTTGATTTAAATTTTTTTAGATATGATTTTAATTGCAGATGGTGGCTCTACAAAAGCAGATTGGATTGCTATAAATAATGAGAAAAATGAAGTGTTTAGAGTACGAACTCTAGGGCTAAATCCGGCTGTTGTGCCAGAAGATGAGTTGCATAACAGAATTATTAATATGTTTCAACTTATTCATATTAAAGAGGATGTTACAGAAATTCATTTTTATGGAGCTGGATGTGGTACTCCAAAGCCCACAGCTATTTTAAAAAATATATTAGAAAACATTTTTGTAAATGCAAGCGTGGTGGTTTCTGAAGATATGTTGGCCGCTGTATATGCCGCTACCGGTAAAGACCCTGCAATGGTTTGTATTTTAGGTACAGGCTCTAATAGTTGTTATTTTGATGGGCAACAAATGAATATGTTAGTGCCTTCTTTAGGATATATTTTAATGGATGAAGCTAGTGGGAATTATTTTGGAAAAAAATTACTTATAGATTATTACTATAAAAGTATGCCCGCAGCTATTTCTAAAAAGTTTGAAAACGAATTTAATTTAGAAGCAGATCATATAAAAAAGAACATTTATAAAGAAGCAAACCCTAATATGTATTTAGCAACCTTTGCTAAATTTATGTTCGATTTTAAAGACGATGACTATATCAAGAGTCTCATTAAAAAGGGATTTCAAGAATTTTTTAAATACCGAGTTTTACCCTATGATATCAACAGCCAAACATCTATCTATTTTATAGGCTCGATAGCCCATTATTTTAGCGATATTTTAGAAAGTGTTGCCAATACACATGGCTTACAAATTACCGAGGTAATACAAAGGCCTATAGATCGTTTGTTAGCATATCATAAAAATAACATTAATCTATAAATTCTAAAACTCTTTCCAATTTCATACCTCTAGAACCTTTAATTAATATAATTTGGTTTATTAGAGGTTTTTTTTGCAGATAATTTTGCAACTCTTCAAAACTTTTAAATTGATGATTTTTAGTAGTACTCTTATCAAAGTTTTCTCCCACATAAAAAGTATTTTCAAAAAGTTTACTGTCTACTAAGTTTACCATTGCTTGATGTTCTTTTTTACTTTCTACTCCCAATTCGAACATATCTCCTAAAATAACCGTTTTAGGCGATTCTTTTAAATTAGAAAAATGATCTATAGCTACCTGCATGCTAGATGGATTTGCATTGTATGCATCTAAAATTATTTTATTGTTTTTTTTCTCAATAACTTGAGATCTATTGTTTCTTGGAATGTAGGCTTCTAAAGCTTCTTGTATCTGTTTGTTGTTTACCTTAAAGTAATTTCCAATGGTAATGGCTGCAGCAATATTTGTGTAGTTGTATTTTCCTATTAAATTAGAATTGATAAATTGGGTACTGAGTTTTACAGTTACCAATGGGCTTGCTTTGACTAGGCTTACATCATTTAAAAAATAAATGGTTTTACAACGTTTTGTTTTTTCAACTTGAATGGAATCCTCAGGATTAACAAAAGCTGTTTTTTTATGTTCAATTAAAAAATCATACAACTCGCTTTTACCTTTAATAACTCCTTTAACGCCACCAAAACCCTCTAAATGAGCTTTTCCAAAATTAGTGATATACCCATAATCGGGTTCGCAGATTGTTGCCAAAAAAGCGATTTCTTTTTGATGATTTGCCCCCATTTCTACAATACCAATTTCTGTTTTGGGAGTCATAGATAATAAGGTTAAAGGTACACCAATAGCGTTGTTTAAGTTGCCTTTTGTTGCAGTTGTGTTATACTTTTTTGAAAGTACACAATTGATTAGTTCTTTAGTAGTTGTTTTACCATTACTACCTGTTAAACCAATAATTGGTATCGCTAATTGGCTTCTATGGTAGTTGGCTAACTGTTGCAACGTTTTTAAAACATCCTCTACTAAAATAGTTCTATGACTAGAGTTGTATTTTTTTTCATCTATAATGGCATAACGCGCTCCTTTTTTTAAAGCTTCTTCTGCAAATTTATTTCCATTAAAGTTTGCTCCTTTTAAGGCAAAGAAAATGGTGTTTTTTCTAATAGCTCTAGTATCTGTATCCACCAGAAAATCTTTCGTATATAAGTTGTAAATTTCTTTAATATTCATAAAATAAAGATAAAAAAAACCTCAATGAAAAAAAACATTGAGGTTTTAAAAATTTTATTAAATAGACTATCTTATGGTATGTCTAGCTGTTCTTTTATTATTGGTCATTGGGCCTAATTTATCTGTAACACATCTAAAGCCAATAAAATTAGTTGCCATATACTCTGGCAAATATCTTCTTTGTGCAGGGTCTAACCAAAACTCTCTATCTGCCCAAGATCCTCCTTTGTAAACTCTTGTTTCATCACTAATTAAAGTTCTACGTTTCTTAGCGTCAATTTCTAAAGAGTCTCCTTTAAATTTAGGTTTTTTGGGTGCATTATACATGTTGGGTCTAGATGCAAATCGATCAGCATCATCTTGGTAAAAACGTGTAGAGTTTAAATCTCCATCTCCAATATTTCCATTTTCAGCTTTAGAGAAGTTTGTTCTAAATGCGGCATCACTTTTTGTAATTGGTATGTATTTTATAGCGCCAGGTAATTGTTTCGGAATAACGCTTCCATTAGGTAACGTATCGTATTCAACCTGTGCACCCTTACCCACGATAACAACCTTACCTTCTTGATTAATCATTTTTTTGGTAAACAAGTTTCCTCTAAAATAGTTAAAATCGTTTGCTTTGTCATCTATAATAGGCCTGTAAATATCTGCAACCCATTCTGAAACATTACCAGACATATCATACAAACCAAAAGCATTTGGTGGGTACGATTTAATTATATTAGGAATATCAGCACCATCAGAACTCCAGCCAGGTAACCCGCTATATTGTCCTCTACCTTGTTTAAAGTTTGCCAATTGATCTCCTCTAGAACCTTTTGATGTTGCTCTGGTGTATTTTCCATTCCAAGCATATTTTTTTCTACCTCTAATATTATTATACTCTCTGTTTTCTAAAATTGCTTTTGCTGCAAATTCCCATTCGGCTTCGGTAGGCAATCTAAATCTCTGTTGTAAAATACCGTCTGCTTGGGTAATTTTTCTTCCTTGAAAAGAGCCAGAGCCTTTTTTTCTTGAAGACATTCTAGATTTAACACCTCTTTGGTAAATTGTAGTATCTCCTTCAAAAAGATTTGAATCATCTGCTAAAAACACATCTGTATCAAAATGATTTCTAATAGAATCCATTTCAAAAATGTTTTTGATGTGCCCTTTGTCTATTAATTTTTTAAGATTTACTGCATTTGTTCTCCATTTGCAATATTCGTTTGCTTGTAACCAAGTTACGCCTACTACAGGATAATCTGCATATGCTGGATGGCGAAAATAATTTTCTGTTAAAATGTCTGTATTTCCTAAACTTTTTCTCCAAACCAAAGTATCTGGTAAAACAGCATTATAAATATGTTTGTATTGTTCTTCAGAAGGAGGAAAAACATCTTTTATATACTGTACATACAAAAAATATTCAGAGTTGGTAACTTCTGCCTCATCCATAAAGAAAGAACGTACATGAATTTTTTTAGGTGTCGTGTTCCAATCAAACATAACATCATCCTGAACTTGCCCCATTGTAAAAGACCCACCTTCTATGGCAACCATTCCTAAAGGAGGTTCTTGCCCTTCAAAAGAACTATTTCTAATATACCCCCCGTTTTTAGGATCGTTAAAAGACAAACCTGTTAACCTAGATTTACCACTTTTAGCTCTATTACAGTTTGCTAAAAGTACTGTTGTTAAAACAATTAAAGATATTTTTACTATTTTTTTCATTTTCTAATAGAAAATTATTTTGTGTTTTATTTATGTGATGCAATTTACAATAAATATCATTGAGTACAAGAAAAATATAAATTTTAATGCATCATGTTTTCAATTACTTTTTATCAAACGTATGCTTTATCAATTTAGTATAATTTATCTTTGCAAGGATTAAAATATCTCTTATAAATTTGCGTTATTTGATTAGTTATTCATGAAAACCTATTTACAGCTACTTTTTATTGTAATTTTTGTGCAAATTACCACTGCACAAACTGCTAATTCTGTACTTTCTACTGGAGATTGGTATAAGTTTTCTGTAGATACTACTGGTGTTTTTAAAATTGATAAAAATTTATTAGAAAATATTGGTATTTCTACCAATAACTTAGATCCTAGATATCTAAAAATTTTTGGGAATGGTGGTAATCTCTTAGCCGTTTTAAATAGCGATTTTAGAAACGAAGACCTGCAGGAAAATGCAATTTATATTGAAGGAGAACAAGATGGTGTTTTTAATAATAGCGATTTTATTCTTTTTTATGCAAAAGGACCACATGATTGGGTGGTAAACCCCTCTTTAAAAACTGCAAGACATAGACAAAATATTTATTCTGATAAAGCCTACTATTTTATAACGGTTGGCAATAGTGAAGGTAAAAGAATAACAACCAAACCAGCAATTACCAATCCAGGACAAGAAACCCTTACTACTTTTACTGATTTTACTTTTTATGAAAAAGAAGAATTGAATCTTTTAGGAGCAGGGACCCAATGGTTTTTTAATGATAATTTTAATATTGAAAATACTCAAACCTTTACCATTCCTTTTAAAAATGCCGTTGCCAACAATCCGGTTTTTGTAAGAACAAGAGGGGTTAGTAATTCTGTGGTGTCTTCTGAATTGGCGGTAAAAGTGAATAATACAGCTATTTATACGATAAATTTCCCAGCAGTTTCAGGTGCTTTAACGAAAGCGTTAACAGCCGAAAGAAGTGCTTCTTTTGTAAATACCTCTGAATCCATACAAATAGAAATGTCTTACAATAACAATGGGAATCCGTCTGCAAATGCCTATTTGGATTTTATAGAAATTGTGGGCGAAAAAAAATTAGCAGCCAACAATAATCAATTTTCATTTAGAAGTTTTCAGCAGTTTCAGGCTTCTACTTCAGTAGCTTTTCAAATAGCCAACGCCAATCAAATTTACCAAGTTTGGGATGTTTCCAACCACTTATCTCCACAAATAATTACCAATGAAGATACAGGCAACAATTTTATGTTTACAGATATTGGTGGTATTTTAAAGGAATATATTGTGTTAAATGCAACTGATTTTTATACCCCAGAAACCATTAAAAATGCTAAAGTTGCCAATCAGAATTTACATAGTTTAAAAGACATCAATTATTTAATAATAACAAATAATGAATTATCTTCTCAAGCACAACGATTGGCAGATTACCATCAAACTAATTCGGGTTTAACTACAAAAGTGGTTCATTTAGAAGAAATTTATAACGAATTTGCATCGGGCTCGAGAGACATTACTGGGATTAGAGATTTTTTAAAACATTTATATACCACAAATACATCCGAAGATACAAAGCTACAATATGTATGCTTTTTTGGAGATGCTTCTTACGATTATAAAGACCGAATTTCATCCAACAATAATATTGTACCCGTAAAATTATCTGAAAATAGTTTTAATTTAGCAAGTTCTTATGTAACAGACGATTTCTTTGTGATGTTAGATGCTCATGAAGGTACGATGTTAACCTCTCATACTTTAGATGTTGCCTCGAGTAGAATTCCTGTTTCAGATGTTGCTCAAGCCAAAGATGTTGTAGATAAAATTTTAAGTTATTACCATAAAAATTCCATCGGAGATTGGCGAAACACGATTACTTTACTAGCAGATGATATTGATGATACTGGGGAAGAAGTAATTCAACAAGGTGTAGAATCTATCGCAGATGAAATTACCCAAAACAAACCAATTTTTAATTTAAATAAAATTTATGTTGATGCATTTGTACAGCAAAATTCTTCTGGAGGAGAACGCTATCCAGAGGTAAATGAAGCCATTACAAATGCCATAGAAAAAGGAAGTTTGGTTTTCGATTATTTTGGTCATGGAGGAGAAGATGGTTTTGCCTCTGAAAGAATTTTAGAAAAACCACAAATTCAAGAATTTAACAATGCCAACACATTACCCCTTTTAATTACTGTTACTTGCGATTTTTCTAGATTTGATAATCCCAGCAGAATTACTGCAGGCGAGTTAACATTGTGGAATAAAAATGGTGGTGCGGCAAGTATGATTACCACGACAAGAGAAGTTTATATTTCTGTGGGTCAACGTTTTAACGAAATTTTAATACGACTGCTTTTAGAGTTTAATAACGAAGATTACACAATTTCTGAAGCCTTGTTACAAGCGAAAAACCAATTTACAAACTCTCAGAAATTTTTTATTTATTCTTTTGGAGACCCAGCAATGAAACTAGCTGTACCAGAACCCAACGTGCAAATCACGAAAATGAATGGGGTAGCTATTACCCAATCTTTAGATACGTTAAAAGCACTTTCTAAAGTAAGTTTTGAAGGTGTGGTTTTAGACAATACAAATACGATTCTAAATGATTTTAATGGCACTTTATCGACCACAATTTTTGATAAACCTTTAGACAAAACCACTTTAGATAACGATAATTTTGGTGTTAAAATGAAATTTGATACGCAAGATAGCAAACTATTTAGAGGAAAATCTACTATAGAAAACGGTGTATTTAAATTCGATTTTATTGTACCCAAAGATATCAAAATTGCTTATGGTAAAGGAAAGTTAAGCTTTTATGCAGAAAATGGAAATATAGAAAAAGCGGGTTCTAATTTTGATGTTGTAATGGGGGGTATCGATGAAAATGCACCAAATGATACTGTGGGGCCAGAAATTCAGCTTTTTATGAACGACGAATCTTTTGTAGATGGAGGCAATACCAATAGTTCACCTAATTTAATAGCAGTACTGTCTGATACTAGTGGAATTAATACTTCTATCACCGCTGTAGATCATGATATTATTGCGGTTTTAGATGGAGATACCTTGAATCCCATCATGTTAAACGACTTTTATGAAACCGAATTAAACGATTTTACCAAAGGAAAAGTAACCTATAGATTAAGAGATTTAGAAGTGGGACCACACTCCTTAAAAATAAAAGCTTGGGACACTTACAATAATTCATCAGAAACCACGTTACATTTTGTGGTTGTAAGCGATGCCATTCTAAATTTAGAAAATGTTTTAAATTATCCCAATCCATTTGTAAATTATACAGAGTTTTGGTTTAACCATAACAAACCAAACGAGCCCCTAGAAGTACAAGTACAAATATTTACAGTTTCAGGTAAATTAATTAAAACAATTAATAGAAACGTGCAAACTACTGGTAATTTGTCTAGAAATATTACTTGGAATGGTTTAGATGATTTTGGTAATAAAATAGGAAAAGGTGTCTATGTTTACAAGTTAAAAGTAAAATCTACAATGAGCAATTTAGTTGCCGAAAAGTATGAAAAATTAGTAATACTTCAATAAAAAGTAGATATTTGCAAGAGCTATATATTAATATAAATTTTAAAAATGAAGAATTTAAAAATGTTTTTATTGGTTGTTTGTTTGGCAACATCAAAAATGGTAGCACAAACAAATACACCTGTTACTGGTGGTATAACTACAGCAACGCCTTTTTTGTTAATTGTACCAGATGCTAGAGCAGGTGGTATGGGAGATATGGGAGTAGCTACAACTGCAGATGCATGGTCATTGTTTCATAACCCTGCAAAAATAGCGTTTAGTAATAGACAAATAAAAACAGGTATTACCTATTCGCCTTGGTTACGTAATTTAACAGACGATATTTTTATTGGAAGTGGATCTTACATAAACAGGTTTAGCGAAAATGCTGCTTGGGGTGCAGATTTTAAATATTTTTCTTTAGGTCAAATAGATTTAACCGACAATCAAGGAAATTCAACTGGTTCTATTAATCCAAACGAATTTGTTGCTACAGGTTCTTACTCATTAAAATTAAGCGAAACCTATGCAATGGGTGTTTCTTTAAAATACATTCGATCAAACTTAGCATTTAACGGAACCGCAGGTAATGCATTACAACCTATCAATTCTTTTGCGGTAGATATTTCTGGATATTATCAATCTTTAGAAGAAAATTATGGAAATTTTAATGGTCGTTATAGATTCGGTTTTAATATTGCGAATATAGGGCCAAAAGTATCTTATGTTCCTGGAGAAGAAGACTTTATTCCAACAAACTTAAAATTAGGTGGTGGTTTCGATTTTATTTTAGACGATTACAATACCATTTCTACTACAGTAGAATTTACAAAACTTTTAGTACCAACACCAGATCCAAACAATCCAACGGCAAACGATGAATCAGGTTTTATTGAAGGTATTTTTTCTTCTTTTGGTGATGCCCCAGGAGGTTTTAGTGAAGAGTTAAAAGAAATTACCTATGCTTTAGGAGCCGAGTATTTATACAATAATGCATTTGCTTTAAGAGCAGGATATTTTCATGAAAGTGAAGATAAAGGAAACAGACAATATTTTACTTTAGGCGGCGGTTTTAAAACCAATGCTTTAAATATAGATTTATCCTACTTGGTAAATTCTTCAGATGTAAATAATCCACTAGAAAATTCTTTGCGTTTTTCTCTATCTTTTGATTTAGGAGAACTTTATGAAGACTTTTAAAAACTAGTAAATTTTTACTAAGTTTATCCTATTATTTAAAGCAGTCATTTTAAGACTGCTTTTTTTACCAAAAATATGAAGGAAATTAAAATTACAGCTTCAGCAGCGCTGTATAAAAACATTACAGAATTATCTGGTGAAGATACTTTGTTAATGCAAAAAGCCATAGAAGCAAGACACAATGCGTATGCACCTTACTCTAAATTTAACGTTGGTGCAGCTTTGTTGTTAGAAAACAATCAAATTGTTTTAGGGAATAATCAAGAAAATGCGGCATATCCATCTGGTATGTGTGCAGAAAGAGTTGCAATATGGAATGCAGGTACAATGTTTCCTGGTGTGAAAATTAAAAAACTAGCTATTTCAGCAAGTTCTACCATTTCTAAAGTAAATAAACCTGTGGGGCCTTGTGGGGCTTGTAGACAAACATTGTCAGAATTTGAAATTAACCAAAAACAACCTTTCGAAGTATTATTTATGGGGGAAGTTGGTGAGGTTGTAAAAACAAAATCTTTATTAGATTTATTGCCTTTTTCTTTTGATAGCTCTTATTTATAGAAAGAATTTTATTTATGAAATTACCGATTTCTCCAAGAAAAAAATAAGGTAAATTTTTAGTAGAAACTACTTTTTGATGCTAAAATGATTCCTTTTTTTAAGCAGATTGTTATCAATAATACATTAGATCATCACTTAGAAATGATACTCAATTTTTCGAACGATATTTTTTTTTTGACACCACAACCTATAAAAACAATACCGTGCAAAAACACCTAGATAAAAATGCTTTTGTGCAATTTTAAAATAACATTTTACTCGTTGGACATCGTATTTATTTTAAATAATAAGTGCCAGTTTTAAGACAGAAAATATAGAAAGAATGAAAAAGAAACATCTCTATAGCCACTGTATGCCATTAAAAATGAGCTTGTATCAAAATTAAACTTCTTTTTTAATACCTTTAAATTCTTTTTTTTTCTTTTTGAACTTTCCATTACTATGCGTGCATAGTAATTTTTTAAGTTACTTTTTTATATTTTTGATTTTATAAATTTTATTTTTTTATGATTTCTTCAAAAATTACCGGAACAGGAAGTTTTATACCCACTATTAAAAAAGAAAATAATGCTTTTTTAGATAGTCATTTTTTAAATGAAGATGGTAGTACTTTTTCGTCAGAAAATTCTTCGATCATCGAAAAATTTAAAGATATTACAGGTATTGTAGAAAGACGCTATGCAAAACCTGAATTTAAAACTTCTGATTTGGCATTTTTTGCCGCCGAAAAAGCCATTAAAAATGCACATATAAATCCAGAAGAAATAGATTATATTATTGTAGCACATAATTTTGGAGATGTGCAACATGGAGCTATACAGGGAGATACGTTACCAAGTATTGCAACAAGAGTAAAATATAGACTGGGTATTTCAAATCCCAATTGTGTGGGGTACGATTTACTTTTTGGTTGCCCAGGTTGGATAGAAGGCGTAATACAAGCACAAGCTTTTATTAAAGCTGGTATTGCAACAAAATGTTTAGTTATTGGCGCAGAAACTTTGTCTAGAGTTGTAGATAAACACGATAGAGATTCTATGATTTATAGTGATGGTGCAGGTGCTTGTATTGTAGAAAAAACAACAGATGATTCAACAGGAATTATAAGTCATGCAAGTCAAACTTTTGCAAAAGACGAAGCTTATTTTTTACATTTTGGGAAGTCGTTCAATACAAATGAAGATAAAAATATACGTTATATAAAAATGTATGGTAGAAAAATTTATGAATTTGCCATTACAAATGTACCAGCTGCAATGCAATCTGTTTTAGACAAAAGTGGCATAGATATTAAAGATGTAAAAAAAATATTTATACATCAGGCAAACGAAAAAATGGACGAAGCCATTATTAAAAGGTTCTACAGACGTTATAAAATGAAAGCCCCAGAGGGTGTGATGCCAATGAGTATTCATAAACTAGGAAACAGTTCTGTAGCCACGGTGCCTACTTTATTAGATTTGGTTTTAAATGGTAAAATAGAAAATCAAGAAGTACAAAAAGGCGATGTTGCTATATTGGCTTCTGTAGGAGCAGGTATGAATATTAATGCTATTGTGTACCGTTTTTAAAAAATAGCATTCATTTTTTGTAAACTATTAGTCTATAGAATATCTTTAAAAAAATACCATCTAATAACGTAAATCTAATATCAAAATATTATTTTTGCGCATGCAACAACACAACGTACTTATTTTAGATTTCGGTTCGCAATACACACAGTTAATTGCGAGAAGAGTAAGAGAGTTAAACATTTATTGTGAAATTCATCCCTACAATCATCAACCAGAAAATGTATCAGAATTTAAAGCAGTCATACTTTCAGGTAGTCCAAATTCAGTAAGAGGAGACCTTGTTTTACATCCAGATTTATCTCAAATTAGAGCTAAAAAACCAGTTTTAGCAGTTTGTTATGGTGCTCAATATTTAGCCCATTTTTCGGGTGGTAAAGTAGCCCCATCTAACACGAGAGAATATGGTAGAGCTAATTTGTCATATATAAAAGAAAATGAACTTTTCTTTGAAAATATTTCTCCAGGAAGTCAGGTTTGGATGAGTCATTCAGATACTATAAAAGAATTGCCAACAAAGGGTGTTTTGTTAGCAAGTACAGCAGACGTTGCGAATGCTGCTTATAAAATTGAAGGAGAAGAAACGTACGGAATTCAATTTCATCCAGAAGTATATCACTCTTCAGATGGCAAGCAATTATTAGAAAATTTCTTAGTAAAAATAGCAGGTGTTGCCCAAACTTGGACAGCAGATTCATTTGTAGAAAGTACCGTGGCTGCAATTAAAGAAAAAGTAGGAAATGATAAAGTTGTCTTAGGCCTTTCTGGAGGTGTAGATTCTACTGTTGCTGCAGTTTTACTAAACAAAGCTATCGGCAAAAACCTGTATTGCATTTTTGTAAATAACGGTTTATTGCGTAAAAATGAGTTCGAAAGTGTATTGGCACAGTATGAAGGAATGGGCTTAAATGTAAAAGGGGTAGATGCCTCTGAGCGATTTTTAAAAGCTTTGGCAGGTGTTTCTGATCCAGAAAAGAAAAGAAAAGCCATTGGTAACGCTTTTATAGAAGTTTTTGATGATGAAGCACATCAAATTACAGACGTAACTTGGTTAGCACAAGGTACTATTTATCCAGATGTTATAGAATCTGTTTCTGTAAATGGTGGACCTTCTGCAACTATTAAAAGTCATCATAATGTAGGTGGTTTGCCAGATTTTATGAAATTAAAAATCGTAGAACCTTTAAAAATGATTTTTAAAGATGAAGTTAGAAGAGTTGGTGCTTCTATGGGAATAGATGCTGAGTTGTTAGGACGTCATCCTTTTCCAGGACCAGGTTTGGCAATTCGTATTTTAAGTGATATAACAGCCGAAAAAGTTCGTATTCTACAAGAAGTAGATGCTATTTTTATCAACGGATTAAAAGAAGATGGTTTGTATGATAAAGTTTGGCAAGCAGGTGCGATGTTATTACCCGTAAATTCAGTAGGTGTTATGGGTGATGAAAGAACATACGAAAAAGTGGTTGCTTTAAGAGCTGTAGAAAGTACAGATGGTATGACTGCAGATTGGGTAAATTTGCCGTATGAATTTTTACAAAAAACATCCAATAAAATAATAAATCAAGTAAAAGGCGTTAATAGAGTAGTGTACGACATTAGTTCTAAACCACCTGCAACGATAGAATGGGAATAAAATATATGAAACATCTTACATTTTTTGTTTTTCTGTGTATCCTAACATTTACTGTTTCTTGCGGACAGCAAAAAAAATACATAGAGTATAAGGTTAAAGAAGGAGAAACCATGCGTGTTATAGCCAATAAATTGGATATGAAAACGAAAGATTTACTTCGCTTAAACCCAGATGTTAGTAGAAAACCAGGTGCCAATACTATAATTATTATTCCTAATAAAGAAATAAAGACGGCACAAAACAATACAAAAAATATAGAATTAAACACTAAAAAAAATATAAAGCAGCCAAAAGATACTATTAAAAATACAGTGGTTACTAATAAAGAAAAAGAAAAACAACTTTTAATAGCAACTTTAGAAAAAGAATATAAAATTTACGAAGTAAAAAAAGGAGATACTTTTTTTAGCTTAACTAGATTCTATAATGTAACCCAAGAAGATTTACTTACTTTAAATCCAATTTTATCAGAAGGCTTAAAACTAGGGCAGATTATAAAAATAATGCCTTTAGAAGAGGTTTTTGATGAAGAAGATTTAATTTACGAAGATCATATAGCAAAAGATGTTGTTATAAAAGCAGCAATACTATTGCCTTTTAGAGCAGAAGAATTAGATACTTTAAGTGCTCAAGAAATTTTTGGTAAAAGTAAATTAGCTACCATAGTAACCGATTTGTATTTAGGGGCAGCATTAGCCATAGACTCCTTAAGAAAACAGGGGGTACAGATAGATCTAAAAGTTTATGATACAGGTAGAAACAGTACAAAAATTAAAGCTATAATTGCTACAGAAGATTTAAATGAAAATGATGTTCTTATAGGCCCTTTATATTCGGAAGAAGTTGTTTATATAGCAGAAAAAGTAGAAACACCAGTAGTTTTTCCTGTTTATTCTAAAAAACAAAATAATTTTAATTCTAAATTAATTGTCAAAACAGCGCCCAATAAAAGATTATTTAGAAAAACACTTTTAAATTATTTAGATGAATCTGTTACAGATGGTAATATTATTATTGTGGGAGATGGAAAAGCTGAATCTGATTTTAATGCAAAACAAATTACAAATGCCTTATCTAAAAAAGATTCTATAGATACCATTATTAAAATTATACCAGAAAATGGGTATATCAAAAAAGAAAAATTCACAGAAGTTTTAAAGCCGAATATGAAAAACATTGTGGTGCTAACCACAGACGATAATGTAATTGTAGCAAGTGCTATTAACAGTCTAATTAGTTTGCCAGAAGAAGTTACCGCTTCTGTTTTTACGTTTGATAAAATTAGCGCATTCAATAAAATTGATAACTCAAAATTAGCGCAACTAAACTTTACTTATGTTAGTAATGAGTATGCTAGAGATGATTCTTTTAGAAGTAGTATGTTTCACAAGGCTTATTTAAAGAAAAACCATGTATTACCGTCTTATTATGCAACCAGAGGTTTTGATGTAACTTATGATGTTTTAATGCGTTTAGCCTCAGGTAATAGTTTAAAATCTACTTTTGATGAAGGTTATTCCTATAGAGTAGAAAATAAGTTTGATTATACAGATAAACTTTTTAAAACCCCAGAAAACAAAGGTTTGTATATTGTAAAATACAATGAGGATTTAACCTTGACAAGAATTAAGTAAGTTTCAAGTGTTTAAAATATAAAAAAATCCGTTGAAATTTTCAACGGATTTTTTTTTATAAAGAAAAATGAATGAAACCTAGATTTTTTTCATCTGTTGTTTCATCATTTGCATTTGCTCTTTTAACATACCATGTTTGTCTAATTTTTTAGCCTCTGCCATTAAATTAGTAGCTTCACGTTTACGTCTTTTGGTCATTGCAATACCAGCCAATTGTAATTTTGCCATTGCTAAATCATGATCCATAGACAAACCTAATTTTACAGCTTTACGTAAAAACTTTTCTGACTGTGTAATGTTAGTTTGGCTTAGCATAATACCATGTAAATAGTTGAAGTAACCTTGTTGCTTTGTTATTAAAGCAGCCTCAGGGTTTTTAATATAACCTAACCATTTTTTTGTGCCCTCAAAGTTTTGCTTACGTAATTGTAAAAAAGCCAGTAAAATAAATTCGTTTTTAAAGTAAAATAACACAAAAATTCCTGCTAATAACAAAATAGAAATTCCGTTCATGATATTAGCTTGGCTAAATTGGTAAATAGCCCAAAAAGTTATTAAACCTGCTAATATTAATTTTATATTTTTATGAAACATATTGGTTTTTATTTTTAGTATTTTTATATTGTGCAAAAATACATTTTCTTCTCAATAATCATAGCTACATCACTCTAAATTTAAAATGAAATAGAAAGCTTGTAATACTACTTTTTATAATACTTTTTGTATTTTATGTAAGAAAAACTACCTAAAATAGCAACAAAACCTATTGAATAAAATACGGAGGTTGGTGTAATTACCTTGTCTCCACTAGCATAAGAATGCAATCCAGATAAATAGAAATTAACACCAAAATAGGTCATCATAATAGAAGCATAAGCAATTATAGACCATAAGTTAAAAGTAAATCTACCTCGTAAACCAGGAATCAAACGCATGTGTAACACAAAAGCATACACCATAATAGAAATTAGTGCCCAAGTTTCTTTTGGATCCCAACCCCAATAACGACCCCAACTTTCATTGGCCCACATACCGCCTAAAAAATTACCAATAGTTAACATAATTAAACCTACCGTAATTGCCATTTCGTTAATTATAGTAATTTCTTTCATGTTTAAATCCATTCTCTTTTTGTTATTTTCAGTTGTAAAAAGTATTAAAAAGAGTGACACAATTCCTAAAATCATTCCTAAAGAAAGTGGGCCATAACTTGCAACAATTATAGAAGTATGTACTAAAAGCCACCAAGAATTTAAAACAGGCTGTAAGTTGGCAATTTCTGGGTCTAACCAGTTTTGATGTGCAAAACCTAAGGTAATTGCTACTAAAAATGCTGTTGCAGTAACCGTTAATGCAGATTTTCTTCCAATATAAATGCCAAAAAGCATTGTTGCCCAAGCTACAAAAATAATAGATTCGTAAGCATTACTCCAAGGTGCATAACCACTAATATACCACCTAGAAATTAAACCTAACGTATGAAAAATAAATAAACCAGCTACAACGATAGTTAATATTTTTATAATAGTATTTATCCATTTTTTGAATACAAAGATTTGCCAGATTACAAAAACCAGTAAAAACAAACTTATAATACCATAATAGGTTGCCAATTTTTGAAAAGGTTGAATTTTATTATAAGCAATTTCTAAATCTATTTTATCTTTAGATAAGTTTACTTCACCACCAAATTTTTGTTGAAATTTTTTAATCCCGTCTAAAACTTTATTCGCTTCTGTATAATCTCCTGTTTTTTTAGCTTTTTGTAAAAAGTTAATATACACTGGTAAAGATTGTCTTACAAAAACAGAATCTGTTCCTTTAAAATTTGCTTTTGAAGCTTCTGGTCTAGAAACCCAAGAATTATTTTCATCTCCTGGAATTGGGTAAATTTTTAAAATACCACCACCAATGGCACTATACAGTAAACCAATTCTTTTGTCAATATTAATTAAGTCTTTTTGAAACTTATTTTTGATGTTATTTTTCTGTGCTTCTTCTACTTTGGTTTTAATTTTATAAACACCTGTATTGGTAATAAAATCTGATAAAGCACCATATTTTGCAGTTTCTGAAACTCCAATAATTTCTCTAATTTTGGTATTTCCTTTTTCTAAATAAATGATGGGAACTTCATACCATAAATAAGGGTTTTCTATAATAGACAATAAAACCTGACTAGGATCCATGTCTTTAAATTTCTCTGATTTACTTACTTTTCTTACCAATTCAGAGGCAAAAGTATGTGCAGGTTTCATTCTACCATTGTCTTGTATAACCAATTTGTTAAAGCTTTCTGCATGCTTAGCATCTACTATATTTGCTTGTAGAATAGAATCTATTTTCTGAGGTGTAATTGTATTAGATTGATGCGTGTCTATATGTTGAGAAAAAGAAAAGCTAGATAGAAATAAGGTAGCTAAAACAGACATTGTTATTTTTCTTTTTCTAATTTTTTTCAATCCTTTTTTCAGATTGTCAAAACGAGTATTTTTCGCAAAAAGGATACATATTAAACCTGTGTAAAGTAGCGAGTATCCTAAATAGGTAACAAAAGTTCCTAAAAAATCATGATTTACAGATAAATGCGTTTCTTCTCTTTCTCCAGATAAATCATAACTTGCCTGAAAGAATTTGTAACCTCTATGATCTAAAATATGATTCATGTAAATTCGATAATCAAAAGTTTCTTCTGGGTCTATAACTGTTATTTCACTTGCATAAGCAGCTGCACTTTCAGAACCTGGATATTTCTCTAGCTGAAAATCATTCAATTTAATCGAAAAAGGTGTTTCTAATATTTTAGCACCATATAAAAGTCTAAAATTTAAACCTCCCAAAGCAAAGTTTTTAGAGCCTTCTGTATTAAATTTTCCTCCAGTTAACTCAACTCTTTTTGTTTGTTCATTAGCAGTAACATCTAAAACAATAATATCTTTTACAGTATCACTTTTAGGACCACGAATGGTTTTCATAATTCCTTTTTCGGCTGGTTTCGGAATTACAAATTGTAATTTACCAATATTGTGTAAGGTTAAGTATTGAAACTCTTGTATTGAATCTTTAGCTACTGTTCCTCGTTTTTGGTCTGCCATTCTAAACCAATCTCCATCAGTTTTAGAAATCATAGTTAAGGCACCATTTTTATTAGAAAAGTTTAAAGACGCATTGTCATTTTCTGCCTCAAAACCAACCAAAACTCCATGAATATTCTGAATTGTTCCTTTTTTAATCCAATGTTCATGACGTGAACCTTCAGAAGATTCTACAAAAAATAAATGCTCTACACCATTTTCATCTTCAATAAACTTTTTTTCTGCCCATGGGATGTAATCAACTAAATCTACTTTATAATTTGTTCCTTTAAAATCATCTTGATAAGACCAAGTATTGCTACCCCAAGCAGATAATAAAATGGGCTGATTGCTGGTTTTTTGAATTTCGTTATTATCTACAACCACATTTACATAGGTAGTTTCCGATAAAAATTTGTTGGTGGTTTCTCCTTCTTCAATCAGCATTATACCTTCGTAACCTACATAACGTGTAATACCTGCACCAACTAATATTAATAAAAAGGCACTATGAAAAAGTAATACTGCCCATTTTTCTTTTTTATACAATCTATATCTAAAAATGTTACCAAAAAAATTGATAACAAAAAGCGCCATAATTGCTTCAAACCACCATGCATTATAAATTAATGCTTTAGAAGTTTGTGTGCCGTAATCGTTTTCTATAAAAGTAGCAACTCCCATTGCTGTTGCGAAAACGATAAATAAAACGGCCATTAAACGTGTAGAGTATAGGAAATTGAATAAGTTTTTCATCCTTTTTGAAATGCTTTTTTAACGAGTTACAAATTTAAGCATAAAAGCACAAAAAAGCATCTAGATTGATGTATATTTAAGTGTTAAAAACTCATAAAATTTAAAAAATAATACTTGTCTAAAACCAAAAAAAATAAAAAGTTTTTGATGTTCATAAGTCCAAAATTTAAGATTTCAGAGAGTTAGTTTTTTAATATAGATATTGTTCAAGATATTTTTGAAACTTACAAAAACCAAATAAAAGAGATTATTTAATGTTAGAAGAAATAAAGGTTTTAGTAAAAGATAGAGAGCAATTAGATACTTTTTTATGTAAAATTATTCGATCCAAATTGTTTTTGTATTTACAAACTCTCTAATTCCGTAATATGAAAGCTCTCTCCCATAACCACTATTTTTGATTCCTCCAAAAGGTAATCTTGGATCAGAAACTACTAATTTGTTTACAAAACTATTTCCAGCTTCTAATTGTAGAGCAATTTTTTCTCCCTTTTTTAAATCTTTGGTAAAAACTCCAGCACCCAAACCAAAATTAGAATTATTGGCTAGCTCTATGGCATGTTTTTCGTCTTTGGCTTTTATAACAGCAGCTACTGGTCCAAAAAGTTCTTCGTCAAAAGCTGTCATGCCTGGTTTTACATTTGCTAAAATAGTTGCTGGATAATAAGCTCCTTTTCTTTCTGGGATTTTTCCTCCTAAAACCAATTTAGCTCCTTGTTCAATCGTTTTTTTAACTTGTTGATGGATTTCGTCTCTTAAATCTAAACGCGCCATTGGCCCGTAAAATATATCTTCATTAGTGGGGTCTCCCATTTTCTTTTCACCCATTTTTTTAGTAAAAAGTGTCAAGAAATCATCATAAATTTCTGCCAACACAATAAACCTTTTTGCAGCGATACAGGTTTGTCCATTATTTTGGAGTCTACCAAAAGTAGCAATATCTGTAGCATTTTCTATATCGATGTCTTCTAAAAATAGATAAGCGTCACTACCTCCTAATTCTAAAACCGTTTTCTTTAAATTCTCTCCTGCTATTTTAGCAATAGAACGTCCTGCAGGTTCACTGCCAGTTAAAGAAACTGCAATAATGTTTTTATTTTCAATAACATTTTTTATATCTTTTGATTCTAAATTTAGATTGCTGAAAACGCCCTTTGGACAACCTGCTTTTTCAAAAGCATTTTCTAAAGCAAAAGCACAACCTTGTACATTAGATGCGTGTTTTAAAACTACTGTGTTACCAGTCATAATTGCGGGTATAGCAAATCTAATTACTTGATAAAAAGGGAAATTCCAAGGCATTACTGCTAAGGTAACACCTAATGGTTGAAATGTAACATAACTTTTTTTAGCTTCTGTTTGTATAGTTTCATCTGCTAATAAATCTTGAATATTATCTGCATAATATCTACATATCTTTGCACATTTTTCTATTTCGCTTCTAGATTGTTTTATGATTTTACCCATTTCTTTAGTGGCTAATTGGGCATATTCTTCTTTTTTATCATCAAAAATATCTGCTAATTTTCGCATCAATTTAGAACGTACTTCAAAGCTTGTGCTTTTCCATTTTAGGTATACTTTTTGGGCAACTTCAATTTTTTCTATAGCTATTTCTACAGAAATTCTATCATAAGAATCAATTTTTTCTTCAGTGGCAGGATTTATAGAGTGTATTGTTTTCATAATTTATTTTAAAGTTAAGAAACCATCTAAATTATTCCACAACACTATCAATTAAAATAGTAAGCAGCTCTATAGCAGCCTCTGCAATTTTTGTTCCTGGGCCAAAAATACCAACTGCACCAGCATCGAATAAATATTGGTAATCTTGCGCAGGTATTACACCACCAACAATTACCATAATGTCTTCACGTTCGTATTTTTTTAGTTCTGCAATAACTTGCGGTACTAAGGTTTTATGGCCAGCAGCTAAAGATGAGATTCCTAAAATATGCACATCATTTTCTACAGCTTGTTTTGTAGCTTCTTGTGGTGTTTGAAAAAGTGGTCCAATATCTACATCAAAACCTAAATCTGCATAACCAGTGGCAACTACTTTTGCACCTCTGTCATGTCCATCTTGCCCTAATTTTGCAATCATTATTCTTGGGCGTCTACCTTCTAATTCTGCAAATTTATCTGCTAAATCTTTTGCTTTTTGAAAGAGCTTGTCTTCTTTTATTTCTTTACTATACACACCAGATATTGTTTTATGAACTGCTTTATGCCTGCCAAATTCGGTTTCTAAAGCATCAGAAATTTCTCCTAAAGTTGCGCTGTTTCTAGCTGCATTTACAGCCAATTCTAATAAATTTTCGTTACCAGATTTTGCAGCATTTGTTAAAGCCTCTAAAGATTTTGTAACATTTTTAGCATTTCTTGTCGCTTTTAAGTTTTCTAATCTTTTTATTTGAGATTTTCTTACAGACTCATTATCAACCTCTAAAATATGTAAGGGGTCTTCTTTTTCTAGTTGATATTTATTGACACCTACAATTACATCTTGTCCACTATCTATTTTTGCCTGTTTTTTTGCAGCTGCTTCCTCAATTCTCATTTTCGGAATTCCCTTTTCGATTGCTTTGGTCATGCCCCCCAACTCTTTTACTTCGTCCATCAATTGCCAGGCTTTGTTGGCAATATCTTCTGTAAGTTGCTCTAGATAATAGCTACCAGCCCATGGATCTACTGTTTTGGTAATATGGGTTTCTTCTTGTAAATAAATTTGTGTGTTTCTGGCAATTCTTGCAGAAAAATCGGTAGGCAATGCAATGGCTTCATCTAAGGCATTTGTATGCAAACTTTGGGTACCACCAAAAGCAGCAGCCATTGCTTCTATAGTTGTTCTGGCAACGTTGTTAAACGGATCTTGTGCTGTTAAAGACCAGCCACTTGTTTGGCAGTGGGTTCTTAAAGCTAAAGATTTTGGGTTTTTAGGATTGAATTGTTTTACAATTTTAGCCCACAACATTCTTGCCGCTCTTAATTTAGCAATTTCCGTAAAATGATCCATGCCAATGGCCCAAAAGAAAGATAATCTTGGAGCAAAAGAATCGATATCCATACCTGCTTCTAACCCTTTTTTGATGTATTCCAATCCGTCTGCTAAGGTATAAGCCAATTCAATTTCTGCTGTGGCACCTGCTTCTTGCATGTGGTAGCCAGAAATAGAAATCGAATTGAATTTTGGCATATTTTTGCTTGTATATTCAAAAATATCGGCAATAATTTTCATGGAAGGAGCAGGAGGATAGATATAGGTATTACGCACCATAAACTCCTTTAAAATATCGTTTTGTATGGTTCCAGATAATAAATTTGGTGGCACACCTTGTTCTTCAGCAGCTACAATATAAAAAGCCAAAATGGGCAATACAGCTCCATTCATGGTCATAGAGACAGACATTTTATCCAAAGGAATTTGGTCGAATAAAATTTTCATATCCTCTACAGAATCTATAGCAACACCTGCTTTACCAACATCTCCTTGTACCCGTATGTGGTCAGAATCGTACCCTCTGTGGGTAGCTAAATCGAAAGCAACAGATAAACCTTTTTGACCAGCTTTTAAATTTCTTCTATAAAAAGCATTGCTTTCTTCTGCAGTAGAAAAACCTGCATATTGCCTAATTGTCCAAGGTCTTCTAACATACATGGTGCTGTATGGCCCTCTTAAATTTGGGGCAATTCCGGCTACAAAATCTTCGTGTTTTTTTCTTGTCGCTTTTCGTTTTTGGCTAGTTGCCAACTTTATGTTAGAAATATCTTTTCTACTCATGGTCTAATCTTTCTTTTTCTAAATTTTCAGAAAGACGTTTTCTGATGATTGGGGCAATTAATGTTTTTATATTTCTTTGCTTTACAAAAGGATACAATTCTAAATCTTGTTTCATTTTATCAGCTTTATTTATTTGTAGATTAGAGCCTAATAAAATGGTTTCTTTATTGTTGAATTTTTCTTCTTCTTTTAGAGCATTTTCAGTAATTTTTTTCTGAATAATTCCCGCTTTTAATTGCTTTAAAAAGCCGCCCGATTTTTCTATTTGTTTAAAAATATCTAGGGCTTTTTCTGCTAATTGATTTGTAATAGACTCAATATAATAAGTGCCATCTGCAAAATTTTGAGCTTCTTGTAAATTACTTTCTTGTTGCAGAATTAATAATTGATTTCTAGAAATCCTGGTGCCAAACTCATTTGATTTATGATAAATTTCATCATAAGCAACGTTCGCAACAGTATTAGAGCCACCCAAAATTGCACTCATACATTCAGAAGTGGTACGTAGCATATTTACATTGTAGTCATATAAAGTTTTGTTTCGTAAACTTGGTTGGGTAAAAATATGTGCTTCTTTGTTTTCTACGCCATATTCCTTTAAAAGTGATTCCCATAAAATTCGGAATGCCCTAATTTTTGCAATTTCAAAAAAGTAATTACTGCTTACAGCAAAATTGAAACTTATTTTATCTGCTACATTTGCACCAAACTGATTTAAATATTCATTGGCATGTGCTAATGTATATGCTAATTGCTGAGAAATGTTTGCACCTGCATTTTGATATAATTCTCCTGAAACGGAAATACAATTATTGGAAGCTGAAATTACTTCTTCTAGTTGATTGTAGTCTTCTTTTAAGTTAAAAAACCAATTACCAGTAGCTGCTAAATTACCTATAATATCTGTTTGAATATATGTATTTGTAGCATGGCAAAATTTAGCAAGTTTAGTTTTAAAATTGGCATCTAAAAAGCTAAGTTGAAAATAAATAGGTGTATCTCCAGGAAAATTTTTGAGTAGATTCTTTGGATCAAAAGGTTTTGAAGCCTTAAACTGAATGGCATTTGCACCTCTTTTTAATGCGTCTACAGCCAAAGAATTTGCAATTTTTACATCGTCTATAAAAATAGTTTGACAAATTTTAAATCCTTTTTTTGGTAAATTTATCTTAGTATTTGTACCATCTTGTTTTGTATAAAAAGGTCTTATGTTAAAACCTTCATTGGTCTGCCAAAGTAACGTTTTATTATAATCAGCACCTTTTAAATCTACTTGAATTTTTTGTTTCCAAGCTTCTGGTGATGTTCCTTCAAATTCGTTAAACAGAAATTTTGTCATTACTTTTTAATGGTATCAAATTCTATGATGTATATCTCTTCGTTTTCTTTTTTCATGAGATATTTTTCTCTTGCAAAACGCTCTAACTGTAAAGAATCTTTTAGTTTTTTTATGGTTGCTTTATCTGTTGCAATTTTCTTTTTATAAAAAGAAATTGTTTTTTCTAAATCATCTATTTCTGCATCAAATTTTCTATGAACTAAATAAGAGTTTTCATCAAAAAACAACATCCATATTAAAAACGGAATAAAAATTATTACAAAAACATTTGTAAGAATTTTATAGGATTTTTTATTTTTTAGATCTTTAAAAGTCATGTTTACAAACGCTCGTTTATTACGGTTCTTACAATATCTATAGCCACATTATTAAACCTATCATTGGGTATAATTAAATCTGCAAAATTTTTGGTAGGCTCTATAAATTGCTGATGCATAGGTTTTAAAGTAGTTTGGTAACGATTTAAAACTTCGTCTATATCTCTGCCTCTTTCTGTAATATCTCTTTTTAATCTTCTTATCAAACGTTCATCTGTTTCTGCATGTACAAATATTTTAATATCAAACAAATCTCTTAAATCGCTGTTATTAAAAATTAAAATACCTTCTACAATAACCACTTTTCGTGGATGCGTTTTAACAGTGTCTTTGGTTCTATTGTGTTGTACAAAAGAATACACCGGTTGCTTGATTGTTTTACCAGATTTTAATGCTTTTAAGTGTTTTATAATTAACTCGAAATCGATAGCTCTTGGATGATCAAAATTTATTTTAGTTCTTTCTTCAAAAGATAAATTGTCTGTTGCCTTGTAGTATGAGTCTTGTGAAATTACACAAACTTCATCTGTTGGTAATTGTTTAATAATCTGATTTACAACAGTTGTTTTTCCACTTCCTGTACCACCTGCAATTCCAATAATTAGCATATAAAATTATAATTTTGATAAAAATTAACTTGTTAAAGTAAAGATATTACAAAAATATAAAAATAAGGTTTATTCAGGTTCTTTTTCAGAGTCAACTTTATGTGTAATTCAATTGTTAAAAGTATTAAAAAAGTAAGGTCTTCTTATAAAACTTTATACACTTCTTTAGTTATGGGGTTGTTAATATTAAATTTTTCACTAAGTTTTATAATCTTTAGTAATTTCTGTAACCTTATGTATGTTGTTTATAAATCCATCTCGTTTTTTCTTTATTGTTCGTATTGCTGTACTTAATTAGGTTAATTCAGATAGGGGTTTTTGCATTTAGAGCATCCTTTTAATTGTTGTTTTCTGATTAGTTTCTAACACAATGCTTGATTTCTTGTCTATAAAACGGAGTTTGTATTTTTAGAAATCATAAATGTCACTTTAGTGCTCTAAGAACCACTTTCTAATCAATCAAATTTTAAATTTATGAAGTTAAATATTATTAAGAGACGATCATTCAAAAGATGATAAGGTTATCAATAAAGTAGGTTTTTTTATTGAAAGAAAAAGTCGGGATGAGAGGATTCGAACCTCCGATCTCTGGTCCCCCAGACCAGCACTTTAACCGGACTAAGCTACATCCCGAATACTTTGCTAAAATACAAAAAAAGTCTCAAAAAATATTGTTTGAGACTTTTAAATAGAAGAGCCGATGGAGGGACTCGAACCCACGACCTGCTGATTACAAATCAGCTGCTCTAGCCAGCTGAGCTACATCGGCTTTTAAAATTTACGAGCGCAAATAAAATATAAAATATAAAAACTGGCAAACTATTTTTAAGTTATTTTCATAAAAAAAAGCTTCAATTTTTATTGAAGCTTTTATCAAGAAAAAAATAATAATTTACATAGCATAGAAAAAAATTGAATTCACAATTTTTCTATCCTACACTATAAAAACGATAGTTTTATCTATTTGTTGTTTTCTGCTGTTTTTAAATGTCATATCAAAGCTTATTTTACTTAAAAAACGATTGTTTAAAATATTAATTCAAGGCTTCTTTGTACGTTTTTAAACAACGTTCTCTAGCTTCTTTATGGTCTACCATTTCTTTTGTGTAGGTGAGTTCTTGAAATTCTGGAACCCATTTTTTTATGTATTCTAAATCTTTATCAAATTTTTTTATTTGTGTAGTTGGGTTAAAAATTCGGAAATAAGGAGCTGCATCTACACCAGAACCAGCAACCCATTGCCAATTACCTACATTACTTGCCATTTCGTAATCGTGTAATTTTTCTGCAAAATAAGCTTCACCCCATCTCCAATCTATTAATAAGTGTTTGCATAAAAAACTACCTACTAACATTCTAATTCTGTTATGCATAAAACCTGTTTGGTTTAGTTGACGCATGCCCGCATCTACCAAAGGATAGCCTGTTTGCCCATTACACCATTTTTTAAATTCTTCTTCATTGTTTCTCCATTCAATTCGGTCGTATTTAGACTTGAAAGATTTTTTTGAAGTTTCTGGAAAATGCCATAAGATTTGCATAAAAAATTCTCGCCAAATTAATTCTTGCCAAAATATTTCGTTTTTTTCTGCAATTGCTTTGGTAATCATTTTTCTAATACTTGCTGTACCAAAGCGTAAGTGAGGTCCTAGTTTAGAAGTTGTATCTTTTGCAGGAAAGTTACGTGTATCTTCATACTGTTGTATTAAGGTTGGTGTTACTGTATAAGGTTCTATTTCTTGGTTAGCTTTTTTGAAACCTATGTCAGACAATGTTAAGTTGGGTAAATGAGTGTGTTTAATTAAATTTTTTAAATACGAATTTGTATAATAAATATCTAAATTATAGGTTTTAAATTTCTCTTTCCAAACTTTCATGTAAGGTGTATACACTACATATGGCTTGCCATCTTTTTTTACAACTTCGTTTTTCTCGAAAATAACCTGGTCTTTAAAAGTTGTAAAAGCAACGTTATTTTCTTCTAAAAGTTCTTTAATTTCATAATCTCTTTTAATAGCATAAGGTTCATAATCTCTATTGGTAAAAACCGTTTGAATTTCATACTTTTTTAAAAGGTTTTTATAAATTTCTTTTGGTTTTCCATAATACATTGCTAAACTACTTTGGTTTTTTTCTAGCAAAGTATTTCTCATTTTTTGCAATGTGTCAAAAATAAAAGTGACTCTAGCATCATTTTTTGGTAATTTAGAGAGTATTTCTTCATCAAAAATAAAAATAGGAAGTACAGGGTAATCGCCTTTTAAAGCATTGTAAAAACCTACATTATCATCTAACCTTAAATCTCTTCTAAACCAAAATATATTTACCTTTTTACTCATCTTACTTGTATTCTCCAAAGAGTTCTATTAATTTTTCACTTCTAAATTTAAATATTTTTTCTAATTGAGGTTTTACTAAAATAGGATGAAATAATCTACCTATAAAACCTAAGGGGACTTTGTAATATATTAAATCTTCCATTTCTACACCTCCGTCAATTTCTTTAATAAAATGGGTGTGATGCCATAAAGCATAGGGCCCATATAATTGCTCGTCTGTAAAATATTTTAAAGGTTCTACCTGTGTAATTTTAGAAACCCATTTGGTTTTAATACCAAGTAGCGGTGTTACTTCATAACTAATTAATTGGCCAGCATAGGTTGGTTTATTCGCCCCATCAATAATTTTAAACCCCATTTCTTTAGGTGTCATTTTCTCTAGATTTTTCGGGCTTTTTAAAAAATTCCAAGCTTCTTGTAAAGAAATAGGAACGTTTTGTTTTTTATGAAGTTTGTACATATTTGTATTAATTATAGACTAAAATGTATAGATTTAAAGAGGTTGCAATACACAACCAAATCATGTAAGGGAGTAATAAATATTTATATTTTTCTACTTTATGGGGTGCTTTAAAGTAGTAATAAAATAGAAGAGAGGTTAATAAAATTATGTTTATCAATCCTAATAAAACTAAGTGCTGATTAAAAACAATAAAATTCCAACTAACATTTAAAATAAATTGCAATAAAAAAATAAGCTTATTTTTTTGTGTGTTTGCTTTTAAAAAAAGTTTGCCTAAGTAAATTGAGAAACAAATCATAATGATAGACCAAGCCAAACCGAAAACAAATCCTGGAGGTGTCCAAGGTGCTTTTTTTAAATTGATGTACCAAACTGAAAGAGGACCATTTGCCATTAACCAACTACCAATAGCCAAACCACCAAAGGTTATTACTAAAAAAAGCAAGGTTAATTTGAGTTGTTTCATTTTAGGATTTGCCGTGTATAGCTTCTATTTTCTTTAAAATATCGTCTGCTTCTTTATATTTTGTATCGCTATCACTTCTGTTAATAGATTGTAGCTTGTAGGCTTCTTCCATTAGCTTCTTATATTTTTCTTGAAGTTTTTCTTCTTCTGTCTTCTTTTTAAATATACCAAACATTGTAATTATTTTAAGTGTTTTGTAATTTTAGCACTGGTTGGTTTGGTAATAGAAAAATAATAATCTACCAATTTACCTTCTGGAGATACTAAGTATTTTTGAAAATTCCATTTAACAGTAGAATTTTTTGTGCCATTTAAATTTTTATCAGTTAACCAAGTATAAAGTGCATGCTGATTGTCACCTTTTACATCTATTTTTTCTGTCATTAAAAAAGTAACGCCAAAATTTACTTTACAAAAAGCTTCTATATCTTCTGCAGTGCCAGGTTCTTGACTACCAAATTGATTGCAAGGAGAACCAATAATCATCAGGTTTTCTTTATGGGTTTTATACAATTCTTCTAAGCTTTTGTATTGTGATGTAAAGCCACATTTAGAGGCCACATTTACAAAAAGAATAAATTTATTGCTATACTCAGATAGGTCAATAGCTTTATTTTGTAAGCTATTGATTTTAATGTCGTAGATGTTTGTCATTTTTTTATATTTTGAAGTTCACAATTCCGCAGTCTAATTCAAAAATTTGACCTGAAATTGAGTTTGCTTTTTCTGATATAAGAAATGTTGCTAAATCTGCAACTTCTTGTGGTTTTAAAAACTTTTTAAGCGGATGACGTTCTGTGATATTTTCTATCATACGTTCGTTTCTTAAAAGTTTAGCGGCCAAATCTGTGTTTGTAACTGTGGGTGCAATTGCATTTACACGAATTGTTGGTGCTAATTCTGCACCTAAAGATTTGGTAATACCTTCTACACCCGATTTTGCTGCTGCAACACTTGCGTGAAAAGGCATTCCTAATTTGGTTGCTACTGTACTAAATAAAAGGATAGATGGATTTTTAGCGTTTTTTATTTTTGGTAAGTAATGTTGTATTGCTTTTACTGCGCCAACAACATTAATTTCAAAATCGTCTCTAAAATCGTCTAATTTTAGTCTAGAAATTGGTTTTAAGTTGATGCTGCCAGGGCAATAAATTAAAGTATCTATGGCGTCTAAATCAGGTAAATCATCTGAAAGGATATCGCAATTATAGTGCGTTAAGTTAGCGTGAGATTGCAAAGGAGCAGTTCTACTAATGTTAAAAATTTTGTTTTTTTCTATTAAAGAATTTACAATTGCTTGCCCTATTCCTTTACTACCTCCAACTACTACTATATTGCCCATATTATTTTTATCGTCTTCCTTTTAAGCGTTTTTCAATTTTTTGCTTTACAGCTGTTAAACGCTTCATTTGATCCATAATTTCTGGATCTTTATTTTGTTTATATACTTCATTTAACTCTAAAATAAGTGCTTTTACTTCTCTAGAGGCTAAAATTCTATCACTTGTGGTCTTAAAAGAGAATTTTCTATTCTCAAACTCAACTGCTCTTTCTAATAAATTCATTCTAATACTTTAATCTATTTTTAAATAATTTTGGTAATATAATTATAAAACTTAGATAAGCAATAAAAATGTTGATTATTTACGCAGTTAGCGGTTTTCCTTTTAAGCGTTTTTCTATTCTTTGTTTAATTACGGTTAGTCTTTTCATGATATCCATAATTTTATCATCTTTATTTTTCTTATAAACCTCATTTAGGCTTAATATTAAAGATTTTGCTTCTCTAGCCGCCATAATTCTATCGCTGGTTGTAGGAAACCTCATTTTTCTTGTTTCAAATTCTAATGCTTTGTTTATTAAATCCATAACTTAGTAATTTAAAGTGTTTTGTAATTCTGCTATTTTTTCTGGAGTATTAAATTGTCCTCCAAAAAAAGAAGTAACGGTAGATGAAGTATCATCTTTAATACCTCTAGAAGAAACACATAAGTGTTTTGCATCTATAATTACGGCTACATCTTCTGTGTTTAATACTGCTTTTAGTTCTTCTGCAATTTGGTTGGTTAACCTTTCTTGCACTTGAGGTCTTTTAGCATAATATTGTACAATTCTATTTAATTTAGATAAACCAATAACTTTACCAGAAGAGATATATGCAACATGGGCTTTTCCTATAATTGGTACAAAATGATGTTCGCAGTTAGAATAAAATGTAATATTTTTTTCTACCAACATCTGGTTGTATTGATATTTGTTATCAAATAAGGCAACTTTTGGTTTGTTAGCTGGGTTTAAGCCAGAAAAAATTTCTTCTATATACATTTTTGCAACTCTTTGGGGAGTTCCTTTTAAAGAATCGTCTGTTAAATCTAAGCCCATAACATCCATTATTTCTGAAAATAGTGAAGCAATTTTTTCTTTCTTTTGTGTGTCAGAAAGTTTAAAAGCATCTGGTTTCATAGGTGTTTCTAATCCTGTAAAAAGATGGTCATCGCCCACTTCTTCAATAGAGAACCCATTTAAATTTTCTGAAACCTCTTTTTCCTTTAATACTACGTCTGTTGTCATTTTTTGTCTTTTTATTGTGCTGTCTTTAAAAACTCCCATTTAAATCAAAGCACGGTTTTTATCTTTTAGCTATAGAGTTGTTTGATATTGATTTTTGTCTTGAACATTTAAACCTTCCTTTTGCAAAGGTTCTTAATTTTTGATGCTTGGTTTTTCTACCTTGAACTCTTTTTCGCCACATTTTAAAGCTTTTTGGTTTCATTTCTCTACGCATTAAGTTGATTACTTCTTGCTCTTTGAGACCAAACTGAAATTCTATCGCCTCGAAAGTTGTTCTATCTTCCCAAGCCATTTCTATAATTCTATCAATTGATATACCACTAAGTATTTTACTGCTAATGGAATTCATATTGTTTATCGTATTCTATTTTTATGTTGATTAATTTGTCTATAAATTTTTTATTTTCTTTTAGTAATTTATTGTTTTGAAATCTTACAAAGTTACCTTGTGCATGTACACTAAAACCATCAGTTTTATAAGTGTGCAGTTGATAGTAGGGAATGGCCCAACTAAAGTTTTTTAGACCTTTTGTAATGTGTACTAAAATTCCTTTTTCTCTTAATTCTATGTTGCCATAATTAATATCTGCAATGGTGTTTATTACTTTTATAAAACCAGGGCTTACACTAGCAATCATCATTCTTTTAGAACCTGTACCACCCATTTTTATAGATTTAACAAAAGAGTAACCGTCTCCAACCATATCATTTATGGTTGCTGTAGCATCTTTGTTTTTGTGTGTGGTATTAAATATCATCACTCAAAGATACATAAAATTAAATTGTGTTTAATCATTAGCTTTATAGATTAAACAAAAATTAACAATAAATTATAAATTAAAAGAGAATATGGGGTGTTAATTATTTAGTAATTTATTTCTATTTGAAAGTGTGTGTTTTTTTAAAATTCTGTTGCTTTCTTTTAAAACTTCAAAATCGTTTTTCATTTTCCAAAGTACGTCACTGGCTTTTTTTCTTGCAATTTTAACATCAACAATAGGTTTTGGATAATCTTTACCTAAAATTAAGTTATTAAACTGTTGATCTAAAGGAGTCATTAGATAGGGTTCATGAATAAAAGCGATTGGTAATTCTGCCAGTTCTGGCACCCATTTTTTTATAAAAATAGCATCTTCATCGTGTTGTAAGCTGTTTTTTACAGGATTGTAAATTCGTAAAACATTAATACCAGTTTCACCTGCATTCATTTGCAATTGAGGAAAATGAATGCCAGGTTCGAAATCTAAAAAAAGTTGAGATAGGTGTTGAGATGCATCTTGCCAAGGTTGCCATAAAATATGGGTAAAAAAAGAGACTAACATCGCACGCATTCTAAAATTTAAATATCCTGTTTCTGTTAAACATCTCATGCAGGCATCTACCAAAGGATAACCCGTTTTTCCTTCTCTCCATGCAGTTTGATATTCTATAGAAATACTTTTTTTTAGTTTTTGATAGCCTTTGTTAATACTCGCATTTTCCATGGTATGTTCCATTTCAAACTTTTGAATAAAATGCGCTTGCCAACGTAACCTAGAGACAAAAGCGCCCAAATCTTTTTTGTTTAATGCTGTTTTTTCTTGGTGTGCTTTTCTAAAGATTTGTCGAATAGAAACATTACCCCAAGCAATGTAGGGTGAGAGTCTGCTACAGCTCTCTCTAGCCAATGCTGGTTTAGAAATGTGTTTCATGTATTTTTGATGCCTGTCGTAAAAAAAAGAATCTGCATACCTCCAAGCCATTTTTGTGCCACCTCTTTGAAAATATGGGTGTTTTTTGGTTGATAAATCAACAACATTAAAATATTTTTCTAGTTGATTTACTTCATCAATTTGAATACAAGAAGATGCTTTTAAGTTGTTTTTGATTAGAGGTTTGCACATATAATCTTCCCATAAATCAAACCAATCTTCTCTGTTTAACAATCCTCTTAAAACCCCATTGTTATTGTTTTCTACCCAGTTGATAGAGTTGTTTCTGCAATATCTTGCAAATTCTTTATCTCTATTATAGGTAATTAGCAATCCTGTCTCTTGATGCGAAAAAACAGTACTAACATTATAATTGCTAATAAGTTGATTAAAAGCAGATACCACTTCTGTTTGTACACTTAATACTTTGGTGTTATATGGTTTTAAATCTTCATTTAAATTAACAATAGATTGTTTAATAAAATCCCAATGACGTGCATCATAATGTGGGTCTTCTATTAACGAGTTTTCGAATACATATAAAAACAATATACGTTTGTTGGCTGCTAATGCATTTTCTATAGCCTCATTATCTTCTAAACGCAAATCGCGTTTAAACCAAACAACATATATTTCTTCTTTGTTAGTATGCATCTAAATTTGCTATAATATGGTTTGCTTTTTCTTTAATTTTTACACGTTCTTCTGTAGGCATTTTGTTTAATAAACTATACATCATTTTCATGCGAAAATTAGAAGATAATTGTCCTTGTTTTTCGTCTAAAAAATTCCAATACAAGGTGTTAAATGGGCATGCATCATCTTCAAACTTTTTCGTTTTTTTATAAGAACAACTATCACAATAATTGCTCATTTTACCAATATAGCTTCCACTAGAAACATAGGGCTTTGTAGCAATTTTTCCACCATCAGCAAACTGACTCATACCTCTTGTATTTGGTAATTGCACCCATTCTATAGCATCTACATAAATACCCAAATACCAAGCATCAATTTCATCTGGATTTATTTGTGTTAACAATGCAAAATTACCAGTAACCATTAAACGTTGTATGTGGTGTGCATATCCATTATCTAGAGAGTTGTTAATGGCATTTTTTAAACAATTCATTTGGGTGTTACCTGTCCAAAAGAATTTGGGTAATTTGTTTTTGTTTTCTAAAAAATTCTCTTTTTTGTAATCAGGCATCAGCATCCAATACATGCCTCTCATGTACTCTCGCCAACCTAAAATTTGCCTAATAAAACCCTCTACTTGAGAAATATCTATTTCGTCTGTTCTTTGTCTGTAGGTTTCTAATACTTTGTTGATGATTTCTTTTGGTGAAATCATTTTTGTGTTCATGGCAAATGATATTCTGCTATGAAAAAGATATATTTTATCTGTGTGCATGGCATCTTGATAATCACCAAAATGTATTAATAAGTGCTCACAGAAATACGCTAATTGTTTTAAAGATTGTTTTCTTGAAATTGGGTATTCAAAATATTTTGGATGGATGTTACCAATGGTCTGTATATCTGTTTGTTTTATTTCTGATACAATTTCTGACACATCATTATCGAAACTTATCTCTGGTGGAATTAATGTATCTCCTTTCCATTTTTTTCTATTGCTAGCATCGTAATTCCATTTTCCACCTTCTGGTTGATTATCAACCATTAAAATTTGATGCTTTTTGCGCATATTTCTATAGAAATTCTCCATTAGAAATTGCTTTTTGCCCTTAAAAAAGTTAGCTAATTCTTTTCTTTCTGTATAAAAATGTTCAGTTGTAAAAACTTCTGATTCAATTTGTGTTTTTTTACAAAACTCTTTTAATTGTTGGTCTAATCTATATTCATCTGGGGCTAAATACTCAAACTTTTCAATGTTATTTTCTTTGATTAGAAAGTTTAAATTTTCGACTAAACTCTGCTTATTATTTTTATGATTGATATTAAAATAAACAATGTGGTGTTCTGCCTTTTCTAATTCCTGAGCAAAATTTCTCATTGCAGCAAAAAAACCAGCTACTTTTTGTATATGATGTTTGGTGTAGTCTGTTTCTTGACGCATTTCGAACATGCAATACATGGTTTGGTCATCGGTATTTTGAAACCAAGAATGCTTGCTGTTTAACTGATCTCCAAGAAGTAAGCGTAACTTTTTCATCTTAAAACAAAGTTTTTTCTAACCACAGTTTTCTAAATTTATATTTACTATCATAACGTTCTGCTTGTAATTTTGTATTGAATTTTCGGTCTCTAGGATCGTTACCAACACCTGCTACATACATCCAATTTCCGTAATTGCTATGTACATCATAATCAATTAAAACCGACTCAAAATAAGCAGCGCCAATTCTCCAATCTAATAATAGTTCTTTGGCAAAATAAGAAGCTACATTTTGTCTTCCTCTATTGCTCATCCAGCCAGTTTGTTTTAATTCGATCATGTTGGCATTTACAAAATCGTCTTTTGTTTCGCCATTTATCCACTTATTAATGTCTTTTTGATAAGTATACCATTGGTAGTTTTTGTCTAAAATTCCACCAATTTTAAAAATTTTATTGTTGTATTTTAAAGAAATATATTTAAAATAGTCTCTCCAAATCAATTCGAAAATAACCCAATAAGTAGATTGGTTTGCACCAAACTCTGCCTCGAATTCTTTAATTTTCCAATAGATAGTTTTTGCAGAAATACTTCCATTGGCCAACCAAGCAGAAAACTTTGTACTGTAATCTGTGCCTACTAAACCGTTTCTAGTTTTTTTATAAAAAGCTACTTTTTTAGTTTCAAAAAAATAATTGTCTAATCTTTTTAAAGCTTCGTTTTCTCCACCCAAAAAAGGAAATGCTGTTTTTGTTGGGATGTTAAAATCTATAAAACCCAAAGTTTTTAAAGTGGGAATTTCTGTTTCTATAGCCAGTAAATTATCACTAGAAAGTGCAGAAATACGCACTTCTTCTAAAACAGCAACTGTTTTTTCTAGCTTTTTTCTAAAGGCAGTAAAAACATTTGGGATGTTAGAAAAATCTTTAGAAACTGTATTTGGGTGGTATAAAAATTGATCGTAATCTTCTATAATAGCAATATCTGATGGTATTGTTTTTTTTATTTTCTCATTGGTTGTTACTTCTTCTTGAGTCCATTCTTTTTGAGTATAAATAGCACTTACACTATGTTCTTTACAAAGTTCTTCTAATTTATTTTCAGGACTGTCAAAGTAGGTAAGAAGTGTAATATTTAAATCTTTTAGATTATTTTTTAAATCTATAATGGTTTCTATTAAAAACTTGGCTCTAAATTTTGCTGTTTTTTGAAAACCAAATTTATCAACTTTAAATAATTTTGGATCAAAAAAATAAACAGCAATAGTGTTTGAGTTGTTTTCTATAGATTTTTTTAAAGAAATATTATCGTTTACACGTAAGTTATTACGAAACCATATTAAGCCTGTATTTTTTTGTTGCCTCTGCATTTTTTACTACAATATTTTACTTGTTCCCAATTCTTTTCCCATTTTTTTCTCCAAGTAAATGGTCTGTTGCAAACCACACAAATTTTTTCTGGGAGATGTTGCTTTTTCACAATTATTTATTAATGTTATTAATCATACCATTAAACACAAACCAGTGAAAAGGCATTACAGCATACCAATATAACCTGCCTCCAAGTCCATGAGGTCTAAAGGTGGCTGTTTGATAAATAAAATTGTCTTCTATTTTAAATTCTAACCAAGCTTCACCAGGTAAAACCATTTCTGCATATAATAATAATTTACCTTTCTCTTTATCTGCATAAATAACGCGCCAAAAATCTAAAGCATCACCTGCATTTAATTCTGTTGGGTGTCTTCTACCGCGTCTTAAACCTGTGCCACCAAAAAATTGATCTAAAAAACCACGTATTTTCCATAAAAAAGTACCATAATACCAGCCAGTTTCGCCACCAATTGCCCAAATTTTACCGAGAGATTTTTGTTTGTCTTTAACCTTTCTTTTTTTAAAATCTTTAAAACACCCAAACTCTGGTACATTTATAAATTTATGGACAAAATTCTTTAGCTTTCCGCTGCTTATATATGAGTCTTTCCAGCTAGAAATAATACTGTTTTGTTCTATTTTTTTAAAAGCTAATTTTACAGCTTCTTTATAACTCATTGGGTTAACATCCATTATTTTGTTAATGTCACTTTTTTCACCAATTACTTCTACACCCATAGAGTTTACTAAAGAAGATGCCAGCTTATAAGAAGTAGAGGTAACAAAATATAACCAGTAAGAAGATAGTTTTGGCGTCATTACCGGTACTGTTAAAATTGATCTTTTAAGTTTTCTTACTGCTGCAAATTGCAAAAGCATTTCTTTATAGGTTAAAATTTCTGGACCAAAAATATCATGAGAAGTATTGTACAATTCTTCTTTAGCCAAAGCCTTGTGTAAAAAAGAAAGTACATCTCTAATGGCTAAAGGTTGTGTTTTGGTGTTTAGCCATTTTGGGGCGATCATTGCAGGTAGTTTTTCTACCAAATCTCTAATAATTTCGAAAGAGGAACTACCAGAACCCACTATGATACCTGCTTTAAAAGTGGTTAAAGCGTATTTTTTTGAAGCCAATGTGTTTTCTACATTTTTTCTAGAAAGTAAATGTTTAGATAGTTTTGTATCGTTTGTAATTCCGCTTAAATAAATGACCTGTTTTAAACTAGAACTTTCTGCAAAACGTTTAAAATTGAAAGCACATTTTTCTTCTAAAACATGAAATTCTTTTGCAGAATTAGACATAGAATGTATTAAATAATAAGCTACTTCTATATTTTTAGGAATGGCTTCTAAAGAATGATTATGTAAAAAATCGGCCTCTATAAGCTCTATGTTTTCTTGATTCTTATAGTAGTTTTGTGCACGTTTTTTATCTCTAACAGGACAAATAATGGTATGACCATCATTTAACAATAATGGAATTAACCTTTTGCCAATATAGCCAGTTGCGCCCGTTACAAGTATCTTCATACACTTTATTTACTCTTTTTAGTTCTTTGATAAGTTAACTGCTTTTTAAATTTAGGGATTGCGTAGGTGTCTAAACCATTAATAGTAGCTACTTTACCTGTTGCTAGGTTTATCAAACCATCATCATGCAATAAGTTATCTTGAACGTACAATTCTTCTATTTGAGAAACTACCAACATCACATCATTAGAGGGTACATAAATTTCTTCTATAAATTTCATGCTCATTTGTACAGGGGCATTTTTTACAAAAGGCGCTTTAAAATCTCCTCTATATTCTTCTTCTAAGTTGGTCATATCAAACTCAGAAACATTTTCTGGATATTTAGCAGAAGTATGATGTGCATCATCTATAATATCTTCATAGATATGATTGATGGTAAAATGCCCAGTTTCTTTTATGTTTTTATGCGTGTTTCTTGGCACTGTTGTAGGTCTTAAAATAAAACCCAATGTAGGTGGATTTGAACCTAAATGCACAACAGAACTAAATACAGCCACATTGGTTATACCTTCTTTGGAAATAGAACCTAATAAGTTGGCAGATTTAAAACCAGAACAACTATTTATTAAGTTTATTCTATAGATTTTATCTAAATTATCGATGTCTTTTCTATTGAAATACGCCATTATAAAGATTTAAAATTGTTGATTTTCACATCTTTTGCTTTTAAATCGTGCATTAAATTATACAAACCAAAAAACGTTCTGTTGATGTAAATAAAATGTTTAGAACCTCTATTTCCATTCATGTTTTTAAGTTCTGTACTTTTTGCATATTTGGTTCCTAATTCAGAAATTCTTCCAAAGAAATCTTCATCAGAAAAATCGAAAACCTCTTTATTAAAAGGTTGTGTAAAAAGACTTAACAGTTCGTGAAAGATATTTCTAAAAAAAGCCAATTCTTCTGCAGAATCGTCTTTTCTTAGTATTTCTAACTCAAATAGTTTCTTCTCAAAAAATACAGGGTCTTGTAAACTTTCTTCATTAGCCAATTCAAAATAAGGTACATAAAATTCGTCTGGTATGGTTTTCATACATCCAAAATCGATTACGATTAGCTCGTTTTTGGGTGATATTAAAAAGTTTCCAGGATGTGGATCTGCATGTACTTTTTTAAGTTTATGAATTTGAAACATGTAAAAATCCCAGAGCGCTTGCCCTAATTTGTTTCTAGTTTCTTGGTTTTCTGAAGTAAATTCAGATAAATGAACACCATCCATCCAATCCATAGTAATAATTCTATCTGAAGATATTTCTGGATAATAGTTTGGGAATTTTAAATTAGGAATGTGTTTGCAAGCTTCTACAATTGCCTGACTTTGTTCTACTTCTAGTACGTAATTTGTTTCTTCTGAGAGCTTATTTTCTACTTCTTTAAAATATTTATCAGAATCTTTTCCTCTAATATTAAACATTTTAATAGCAATAGGTTTTACCAAAGATAAATCTGATGCAATACTATCTGAAACTCCTGGATATTGAATTTTTACAGCCAACCTTTTGCCATCTTTTTCAGCTTTATGCACTTGTCCAATGCTGGCTGCATTTACAGAAACAGAATTGAATTTATCAAAAATTTCGTTTGGGTTTTTACCAAAGTATTTTTTAAAGGTTTTGGTAACCAAAGCAGGTGACAATGGTGGTACAGAAAATTGAGACAAAGAAAATTTTTCTACATACGCTTGTGGTAAAATATTCTTTTCCATACTAAGCATTTGCGCCACTTTTAAAGCACTTCCTTTCAGTTGCTTTAAACTGTCATAAATATCTCCAGCATTGTTTTCGTTTAATCTGTTTTTTGCTTCTTCTTCTGTTTTGGTAATCTTATCACCATAATATTTCAAATAATTTACACCTATTTTAGCCCCAGTTGTTACTAATTTAGATGCTCTTTGAATTTTAGAAGTGGGTATGGAATCTATTGTTTTCATTTATGCTGAATTTATTTCAGTATCTTTTAATTAAAATGTTTTAGTAAATTTTATAATTAATTAAAATTTACTTTCTCTTTTAAAATGAATTTTCCAAAATCGATAATACTTTTTAATGGTTTAATATCCATTAAATCAAAACGAGCATTGATAGATTTTTCTATAAAAATATCCGTTTTCTCAAAAGAAGGAGAAGTATCATCTAACCAAAACTTTAAGGTAATTAGTAAATGCATCCAAGAAGATTCTTGGGTGGCTTTATCTTGAATTTTTTCTAACTTTTCTTGTTTTAGATCTATTTTTTCGATGCCAATATTGCTTACAAACGTGTTATAATCTGATCTTAAATGCTTTAAAGATTTTAAACTTTTTAAGTCGGTGTTTTTTAGAGCATACACTACATAACTTCTGTTGGCAGTAAGCATTTCGAAAAATGTAAAATAGAAACTTAATAATTTATTCCTTGCATCGTAATTTGGGTACTCTTCGCTTTTAGCTAACACTTTTATGGTATTGTTAAAAAATTCGCTAAAAATAGATTGTTCTATAGCTTCAAAAGAACCATAGTGTTTGTAAAAATCTGCTTCTTCAAAATTGTTTTCTTTAGCAAAACTAAATACAGATTTTGGTTCGTGATTGTTTTCTAGTACAAACTCCATGTACCAGGAAATTAAGTTTTCTTTGGTGATGCTTTTCTTACGCGCCATAATACTTTAAATTTTATGTAAAGATACAAATGTTTAATAATATTAGTATTTTATTAAACAATAATCTTTTGTTAAATAAAAACATAAAAAAACCGATAACATATAATATGTTATCGGTTTTTAAGAAATTAGGGGCAAATTTTATTAGAAGCCTGTTCCTGGTGCTTCTAGAGAAGATGCTTGTGCTTTCTGTGGGTTTAAAATCATATAGGTACCCAAAGCTGTTAATGCTGCATATTTACCGTAATTGCCAATTTTTTTGATGGCTTCTTTACGAGTAATATCTTCTTTTTATTGCATACGTAATGCTTTGTGTAGACACATTTTCACCCTCAAGCTGTGAAAACTCAATAGGATTTTGCCCATAAGAATTAAGGTTTAAAAAGTAATTAAAAAAAGAAAAAAAGTAAGTTTTTAAATTCAATCTGTATCTTTGTTACGGTTACGGTAAAAATAGTAAAAATTAAAAACTAATTTAAAATAGTAACACTTAATATTTAAAAACATGATTTTTCATAAAAATATTTACACTTTTTTTTTAATTTTAAGCATCTCTTTTTTTATTGCATGCAATACGCAAAAGAAAAAACAACCAATAAAAAGTAATAATACAACGAATGTTGAGGCAGATACAAAAGCACCAAAAGGGATGGTTTGGGTAAAAGCTAAATCATTTTTAATGGGTGCTAAAGAAGGTGATAAATACGCGATGATGCGCGAAAAACCAGCACATGAAGTATATGTAGATGGTTTTTATATTGATGAACATGAGGTTAGCAACAAGCAATTTGCAGCGTTTGTAAAAGCAACAAATTATATTACTGTAGCAGAAAAGCCCATAAATTGGGATGAAATTAAAAAAGATTTACCAGCAGGAACTCCAAAACCAGCAGACTCTATTTTACAACCAGGAAGTTTAATTTTTAATAAAAATGCGGGTAAGATAGTTTCAATGAATAACTATCAACAATGGTGGACATGGAAAATTGGTGCCAATTGGAAACAGCCAGAAGGTCCAGGAAGTTCTATTGAGGGTAAAGATAATTACCCAGTTGTGCATGTGGCTTATGCGGATGCTTTGGCATATTGTAAATGGTCGAATAGAAGATTACCAACTGAAGCAGAGTGGGAATCTGCAGCACAGGGCAATCGTAGAAACTTAACTTTTGTATGGGGTAATAATCCAGCAGATTTAAATGCCAATGCCAATACTTGGCAAGGGCAATTTCCAACAAAAAATATTTCTGAAGATGGTTTTGAATATATTTCTCCCATAAAATCTTATCCAGCAAATAACATAGGTATTTATGATATGGCAGGTAATGTTTGGGAAATAACTACAGATTTATTTAATGTAAATTATTACAAAAGCTTAAATCCAAACAAAGTTTTAAATAACCCAACAGGTGCAGAAACATCGTATTCTCCATCAAATCCATATCAATTAGAGCATGTTATGAAAGGTGGTTCTTTTTTGTGCCACGAATCTTATTGTGCAAGTTTTAGAATTTCTGCAAGAATGGGTATGGAGCCAAGTTCTAGTTCAGACCATATTGGTTTTAGAACTGTTGCAACCAAAGAGATGTTATCTGATTAGTATTGTTAAACTTTAAAGAAAATAAAAAAATCTTAATATTAAAATGATAAGGCTTTTTAGTCGGGTTGCAGGATGATAACTAGACCGCCAGTATGCAGTAAAATCAATACTTTAGGAAAAGTTCTAAAACAGTGTCAACCGAATTGTGGACCTAATGTTTAAATTGAAATAGTATGTTTTGTTTGAAGGTCTAAAACAAATTTACTATTTTAACTTCATTAAAAACAGATAAATAGCGTCAAATATTATGATTAATCTATTAAGTATTTGTTAATAGTTTCTTCCTCAATACCGCTGTAACTAGCAAAATCTTTTACTATTATAAATTGAGTTTTTTTATGTAAAGCCTTGGTCCACCAAAGGTAAACTTCTAACGCGTTTTCCAGTTGCGTTAAAAATGGCATTACAGATAGCTGGTGCTATTACAGGTACACCAGGTTCACCAACTCCAGTGGGTGGTTCTTCCATTTTATCCATAATATGTATTTCTATGTTTGGGGCATCTTTTATGCGTGTCATTTGATAATCGAAAAAGTTATGTTGCTCCACAGCACCATTTTTAGTAGAAATTTTTCCATACATCGCAAGCGACATTCCAAATAGGGTAGCGCCTTCTAATTGGTTTTTTATATTGTCTTTATTCAATGCCAAACCACAATCTATGGTAGTCCAAACATTTTCTACTTTAACTTTCTTGTTTTTTACAGAAACTTCTACAATAGTAGCCACATAACTATAAAAACTGTAATGTATGGCAACACCTAAACCATGGTTTTGAGGCAGTTTTTTACCCCAATTAGCCATTTTTGCAGTTTGATTTAAAACAGCTTTTAGTCGTTTTGAATTGTAAGGATAATTTGATTTTCCTTTGATAATTCTGTCTTTGCCAATTAACTCTAAACGAAATTCAACAGCATCTTTTTTTGCAGCAAAAGCCAATTCGTCAACAAAAGAATTGATACCAAAACCACTGTGAATATGCACAACAGAACGCAACCAACCAATCCTTAAATTTGCTTCTGCTTTCACGTTTTCTAATCTAAAATTTTCTAATTCATACGGGTTATTGGTAAAACCTTGGCTAAGTTCAAAACCAGATGCGTAATCTGACAAAGGTTTAAAAGAGGAAACAATGGAAGGAAAACCCACTCTTTGCAACCAACCAGTTACTTTACTATTTTTATCTAAAAAACCTTTTAAATATTGTGCACTTGTGGCGTGATAAAAACTATGTTGTATATCATCCTCACGTGTCCAAACTACTTGTACAGGCGCTTTTATTTCTTTCGATATTGCTACAGCTTCTACCACAAAATCCGATTTAGATTTTCTACCAAAACCACCACCTAAAAAAGTAACATTTACGGTAATTTTTTCAACTGGAATTTCAAAAAAATGAGCCAATTCGCTTCTTGCAGTTTGTGGATCTTGCACAGGCGCCCAAACTTCAATTTTATCTTTTTGATACCAAGCAGTTGCATTTGGTACTTCCATTGGTGCATGTGCTAAAAAAGGAACATGATAAGTAGCTTCTATAGTTTGTTGAGCTTTTTTAAAAGCCGAATTTACATTTCCATGACTTCCAGGAACCAATTTACCTACTTGATGAACACGATCTGTGAGTGTTTTTTTAAACTCTTCTGAATTAAAAGTTTCATTTTCACCTTTATTCCATTTTATATCTAAAGCCAATTTACCTTGAAAAGCAGCCCAAGTATTGTTTGCAATTACAGCAACACCACCCAACATACCAAAGAATTTTCCAGTAGGCGGTTTTAATCGATCTATTTGAATAATATTTTCTACACCCGCTACTTTTTCAGCATTATTTTTTTTGAAGCTTTTTACAGTTCCAAAAGTAACCGGGCATCTAGCCACAGCAGCAAATTTCATATTCGGAATACGAACATCAATTCCGTAAGTTGCTGTACCATATGTAAAGTCTTTTAAATCGACACTTTTCAAGGTTTTACCAATATATTTAAAATCGCCTACTTTTTTAAGTTGAACGGTTTTCTCATCAGGAATTTCTAATTGAGAGGCATTTTCTACCAAATCTCCATAGAAAATTTTTTCATTGGTTTGGGTATTAATAATATGATGATTTTCTGCTTTACAAACACTTTCTGCAACATTCCATTTTTGAGCAGCAGCTGTAATGAGCATCAATTTTGCAGTAGCACCCATTTTACGCATGGGTTCTAATTTGGTACGCACACTTCTAGAGCCATCTGTATTTTGATTGCCATATTTTTCGTGTCCAATAGCTTGTTTTACAGAAATATAATCCCAATCTGCTTCTAGTTCATCTGCAATAGCAGAGGCTAAAGAAGTTCTGATGCCTTGGCCCATTTCTGAGCGTGAAGCAATTAAAGTTATATTGCCGTTTTTTTCTATTTGAATAAATAAATTCGGTTCAAAATAATCTTTGCTGATAGTGGGTTTAAACTTTTTTTCTACAGTAGTTGTGTTGCAGCCTAAAATAATTCCGCCAGAAGCCAAACCAAATAATTTTACAAAATCGCGTCTGTTTATTTGCTGAATTTTACTCATAAGGTTTTATTTTTAAGTGCCACAGCTTTATGAATTGCTTTTCTAATTCTAGAGTAAGTGCCACATCTACAGATATTAGCACTCATTACTGCATCAATATCCTCGTCAGTTGGTTTTTCTATCTTATCTAATAAAGAGGTAGCTGCAATTAACTGACCAGATTGACAATAACCACATTGTGGTACATTTCCAGCATTCCATGCTTGTCTTAAAAATTCTAAATTTTCAGAAGTCCCTTCAATGGTAAATATTTGTTTTCCAGCAACTTCTGATACTAAAGTGCTACAAGATTTAACAAGTTTGCCATTTAATAATATAGAACAAGCACCACATTGTGAAACACCACAACCAAATTTGGTGCCAGTTAAGCCTACAATATCTCTAATTACCCAAAGTAAAGGGGTGTTTTTTTGTACTTCTACAGTGTACGTTTTTTTGTTGATAATTAAGTCTGTTTTCACCTTTAGAATTTTAAAACCACAAGTTACAAATAAAATAATTTTGATGAAGTGTTTTTACTTTTTTTAAAGCTTGAACAGAAATTACCAGGTTGAGCGCAATCGAAATCTATTGAAAGTTTTGTACTCTAGCATTTTAATTAGGTCTAATGTTTTTAAAGAGTAAATTAAAACTTAGGCTTTCAAGTCGATAAAGGTTTAATTTTTTAAAACAAAATACAAACAGGAGTCGGTGCAGTAATTTCATCAACGAAGGTTAATTTGCCCGTTTTTACATTTCTTTTAAAAGACACAATATTGTCTGTGTCTTGGTTGGCAACCAGTAAAAATTGATTGTCTGGAGTAAGTGCAAAATTACGAGGATGTTTTCCGAAAACAGAATGATGTCCTACTGTTTTTAATCTTCCGTCTTCTGGATTTACTTCATAAATAACAATAGATTCATGCCCCCGATTGGAAGCATATAAAAATTTACCATCGTTAGAAATATGAATATCTGCAGCTTTGCTAAATGCTATAAAATCTACTGGTAACATAGTAATGGAAAAGTCTACATAATAATGATTGTTTTTTTCTTTAACCAAAGAAATAGTGTTGTTTAACTCGTTTAAAACATAGATCCATTGATTGTTAGGGTGAAATGTTAAATGTCTTGGGCCAGCACCCTCTGCCATTTTTAGTTTTTGTTGCTTTGTTAATACGAGCTCATTTTTATCTGAATCAATTTTAGAAAACCAAAGTTCGTTGCTTCCTAAATCAACAGAAATTACTTCATTTTTTGTGGGATGAAACCAAGCAGAATGTGCATGTGGTTTTTCTTGTCTGCTTGTAGTACCTTTTCCAGTATGTTGTTGTACATATAATAAAGGAGAAAGTTTTCCTGATTTTTCTGCTTTTAAAAGTCCTACATTTCCACCAGTATAATTGGCAGTTACAATATAATTATCATTATTAATAGCTACAAAACATGGGTCAGCACCACCTGTTTCTGCTTTGTTTATTAGTTGTAAGCTATCTTTTTCTATTTTGTAAGCTCTTATAATACCTTTCCCTTTATCATCTGTTTCTCCAACAGTAAACAATGTTTTTTTGTCTTTAGATTTTGTTAAAAAAGTAGGGTTGGTAACTTGAGCTATCAAGCCAATTTTAGATAACTTTCCATCATTAGAAATTTGATATTTGTAAATACCTTTGCTATCTTTTTTTGTATAAGTACCTACATAGAAAGTCATAAAATTATTAATTTGTGTATTTTTTTTGGGTGATGACTTTGTTTTACATCCAACAAAAATAATCGCTAAAAAAAGAATAGAAAATTTGTACATTTTAGTAAATTTTAAAAACAGGTAGCATTAAATGTGCAGGTTCGTAATGTGGTGAATTTTTGTACACAAAATCTAACTGCATTCTTGGGTTGTTGGCAAAAACTTTGTCTTTTATTAGTTTTTCTTCAAAAGCAGCTTTAATTTTTGGGTTTTTAGCTAAAATAGTTTCTGCAATATCTTCAAAAACATAGGCAGAATAGCCTTCTTTTTTTTGTAAAACTGTATCGAAAAAATTCCAGTTGAAAAAAGAATCAGTTGCTTCTGCTTCTAAAGTTTCTAGCAAGTAGCGCACACCATTTTGATTGGTGGGTATATAAACATCGCCCTTTCTAAACTGAATTGTTTTTGTAGATTTTTTTGTAGTTGTATTGTAGTGCAAATAATGCCCTTCATAAGCTGCATTTCTTGTTTTGTAATCATTAATATGGCTAACTTCAACAGTAATAATGGTGTCTTTTTTTAAATGTGTAAATTCTATTTTATTAGCTTCTAATCGATCGATAACTTTGTGCCAACCTTGAGGTAAAATATATGCTTTTGGAATGGTTACTTCTTGATCAACTAAAAAATTATTGTAGTATTTAGTTTCCTTTTCAAAAGGTTGATTTACATCATAAAATAAACGTTTTCCAGAAGTTACTTTGCTATCAATATAAGATGCTTCATACCCTTTAAAATTTAAAGTTGTTGGGTTTATGCTATCAATTTTGTAAGTAATAGGATAGGTTTTTTTACTTAAAATTTCACCTAAAGCCTTAGAGCGTAGTTCTTTAATTTTGTTAGAGTTTTTTTCTGTAACATCAAAAGCAGAAAACATGAATTCATAGGTTTGTTTAACACGAGTTTTGTAAGGTTTTAGCATGTGTGTTTCTATCATTAAACCCAGTGTATGAAACAGAGTTGTATAACCTGTAGAGTATCTTGGAGAATCGAAAAATTGAGAAAAACCAGTTTCTGGTGTATTGCCCCAAACATTTACATAAGGTGTAATAATAATATTCTTTTTTTGTAGAGAATTTTCTAATTGTGGTCTCATTTCGTTTTCTAAAAATGAACCTAAATTACCACCTAATTTGTTGTGTTGGGTAAATAAATGGGTAATTGCATATTGGTAATCTGCACCATTACTTACATGATTGTCTATAAAAACATCTGGATTTACAGTATGAAAAATTTCAGCAAAAGTAGTTGCGTTTTTTGTGTCTTGTTTTATAAAATCTCTATTTAAATCAAAATTTCTAGCATTGCCTCTAAAGCCATATTCTTTTGGGCCATTTTGGTTAGCTCTTGTGTGCGAATTTCGGTTTAAAGAGCCCCCAACATTATACACAGGAATTATAGCAATTAAACAATTTTTGTATTTCTTTTTCAAAGAATCATTCTGTACAATATTTCTTAAAAGCATCATAGAGGCATCTATACCATCTGATTCTCCTGGGTGAATTCCGTTATTAATTAGAATTTTATTTTTTTTAGAATTTGTAATCTCTTCAATATTGTAAATACCTTCTTTGTTGTACACTACCAAATGTAAAGGTTTACCTGCATCTGTTTGCCCGAAAGAAAATAAAGAAATCTGAGAATATGCTTCTGCTAATTGTTCGTAATAAGAAATTACATCTTTGTATTCTGGTGTTTTTGTTCCAGCAGATTTTTCAAAAGTGGTAGTAAAATCTACTTTATTGTTTGTGGAATCATTACAGGAAATGATAAAAGCTAAAAAAACAATAAGAACAATATTTTTCATGATTTTTTTATTTTACACGAACGGTTTTTGGTACTAATTTGGTATAATCTCCATGATTTCTAATGACATCTCTAACAATAGATGAAGAAATATAAGATGTTTTTGCATCCGTTAATAAAAATACAGTTTCTATAGATGATAAATCTCGGTTGGTATGTGCTATGGCTTTTTCAAATTCAAAATCAGCAGGATTTCTTAAACCTCTTAAAATAAAATCAACATCATTTTTCTGACAAAAATCTACGGTTAAACCTTTGTAAGTAACTACTTTAATTTTAGGATTATTTTCAAAAGAAGCTTCAATAAATCGTTTGCGTTCCTCTAAAGAAAACATGTATTTTTTATCTGCATTTATACCAATAGCAATAATTAATTCGTCAAAAAGCGTAACACCTCTTTCTATAATATCAAAATGGCCTAAAGTGATTGGGTCAAAAGATCCTGGAAAAATTGCTCTTTTCATTGTTTTTATATTTTGATTTTTTTGTGTTTTGATGTTTTTTTAGAATCACGAAACATGATAAGTTTAGATATCTAATTTATCTATAAAATTAGATGTTTTTTGTTGTAATTTTTGAATTCTCTTTTCAAAAACTGTTTTATTCATTAATTGATATTAATTTTTCTGTTTCTTTTATCATGACTCAAAATATTTTGTTTCATTTCCATCAAGGATATCTCCTGTTTCTTATTTCAAAAAATATCCTGTTTCTTGTTTCAAAAAACATCCTGTTTCTAATTTTTTAAAGCTTCTTCAATCGAATTTTCAAATAATTCTGATAAAGAAATACCTGCAACTTTTGCTTGTTGTGGTAAAATACTTTCTTCTGTTAAACCTGGTACAGTATTCATTTCTATAAAGTAAGGTTCATCATTTACAAAAATATATTCCGATCTAGAAAAACCTGTCATATTTAAAACTTTATACACCTTTTTGGCTATTTTTTCTACCTTTTTTTGTTGTGTTTTGGTAATTCTAGCTGGTGTAATTTCTTTTGATTTTCCTTCGTATTTAGCCTCGTAATCAAAGAAATCATTTTCTGAAACAATTTCTGTAATAGGCAATACTTTGGTTTCTCCTTTATATTGTATCACTCCCACAGAAACTTCTGTACCGTTTAAAAAAGATTCAATTAAAATCTCATTATCTTCTTTGTAAGCAACTTCTATTGCAGGTAAAATGTCCTCTTTTTTGTGTGCTTTCGAGATTCCGTAACTAGAGCCGGCATTATTTGGTTTTATAAAACAAGGTAAGCCAACTTTGTTAATAATTTTATCAAGTTGAATTTCATCTCCCTTATTTAAATAAATAGACATTGCTGTTTTTATACCATATGCTTTTACTGCACTTAACGTATCTCTTTTATTAAAAGTTAGTGCCATTTGATAAAATGGGGCAGAAGTATGTTTTAAATTGATGAGCTTAAAATACGCTAATAATAGCCCATTTTCTCCAGGTGCACCATGAATTGCATTAAAAACACAATTAAAAATTATTTTTTTCTGATTAATGATAAAAGAAAAATCGTTTTTATCGATAGGGTATTCATTTTCAGAATCGTCTAAAGCAACCCATTTTTCTTGTAAAATTAAAACACGAAAAATAGTGTATTTCAACTTATTTAGATGGTTGTAAACCACATTTCCACTTTTTAGAGAAATCTGTTTTTCGGATGAATAACCACCCATTACAATGGCAATGTTTTGTTTCATTTATATAAAAATAATAAAACAAATTTATCAAAATATAAATAGAAACAGCAACGTTTAGTTTTTATATATTTGTGTGATAAAAAAAATGATTATGAGTTTGGTTCAATTTTTAAAAAGTAAAACTTTTTTTGTTCAAATAGCAATAGCTATTATTGTTTTATTATTGTTTGTTTTTGGCCTAAAATTTTGGTTGGGAGTTACTACAAATCACGATCAAAAAATACAGGTTCCAGACTTACAAAAACTTTCTTTAGAAGAAGTAAATAGAAAGTTAAAAGAATTAAATTTAGATAGTAGAGTGATTGATAGCGCAAGTTATAACCCAGATTACCCAAAAAAAACTGTTATAGAGCAAACTCCAGAAGCAGGAGATTTTGTAAAAGAAAAGCGTAAAATTTATTTGACTTTAAATCCGTCTAAATATAGAGATATTACCATACCAGATTTAAATGGTCGTACAAAAAGACAGGCTAGTTCTCAGCTAAGGGCAATGGGTTTAAAAGTAGATACAAACTATACCTATGTAAATGATATTGGTAAAGATGTAGTTCGTGGTTTAAGATACAATGATAAAATTTTACATGAAGGCGACAAATTACCTCTAAACTCTGTGGTAGATTTGGTTTTAGGTGATGGAAAAGGTAATTAGGTGAGAGTGAGAAGTTGAAAGGAGTATTAATTTTTTAAGAAAGATAGCATTTTGCAGGAAGAAAAAAATCAAGATTTAGAAAACGACGATTTATATGAGCATTACAAATTTGTTGCAGGTGAAGGACAAGAGCCTTTACGTGTAGATAAATTTTTAATGAACTTTGTAGAAAATGCAACCAGAAATAAAGTGCAACAAGCTGCAAAAGCGGGTAATGTTTTAGTTAATGATGTTGCTGTAAAATCCAATTATAAAGTAAAACCTAAAGATATAGTTAGAGTTGTTTTGGCCTATCCACCAGCAGAAAATTTATTGGTTGCAGAAAATATTCATTTAGACATTATTTACGAAGATGATGCAGTAATAGTAGTAAACAAACCAGCAGGAATGGTAGTGCATCCAGGACACGGAAATTATTCAGGAACTTTGGTAAATGGCTTAATTTATCACATAGAGAACTTACCAACAAACTCTAATGAACGTCCAGGTTTGGTGCATAGAATAGACAAAGATACAAGTGGTTTATTAGTAGTAGCCAAAACCGAATTTGCTATGGCACATTTATCAAAACAATTTTTTGATAGAACTACAGAGCGTTTGTATTACGCTTTGGTTTGGGGTAATATAGAAGAAGATGAAGGAACTATTGAAGGCAATATTGGTAGAAGCTTAAAAAATAGGTTACAAATGGCAGTTTTTCCTGATGGTGATTTTGGGAAACACGCAGTTACACATTTTAAGGTTTTAGAACGCTTAACCTATGTAACTTTAGTACAATGTAAATTAGAAACTGGTAGAACACATCAAATAAGAGCCCATTTTAAACATATTGGTCATACACTTTTTAATGATGAACGTTATGGAGGAAATGATATTTTAAAAGGAACCACATTTACGAAATACAAACAGTTTGTTCAAAATTGCTTTAAAGTATTGCCAAGACAAGCTTTACACGCAAAAACATTAGGATTTACGCATCCAACAACAGGAGAGTTTTTACAATTCAACTCAGAAGTGCCAAAAGACATCCAAAACTGTCTAGAAAAATGGCGAACGTACTCAGAGCATTCTAAAGAAGAAATAGAATAAAGGAATCTAAAGTGCAACTAGAAAAAGAATTAAACATAAATAATTATCAAATTAAAAAAACCTGTTTTAGTAGGTTTCACAATAATATATGAATTTAAAACTAGAAAAACCTATTGTATTTTTCGATTTAGAAACAACAGGTGTTAACATAGCAACAGACAGAATTGTAGAAATTGCAATTCTAAAAGTTTTTCCAAACGGAAATAAAGAAAGTAAAACGTGGTTGGTAAATCCAGAAATTGAAATACCACAAGGCGCCACAGATGTTCATGGTATTACAAACGAAAAAGTAGTTACAGAACCTACATTTAAAGAATTGGCCCCAGCGATTAATAAAATGATTGAAGGTTGCGATTTAGCTGGTTTTAATTCAAACAGATTTGATATTCCATTGTTGGCAGAAGAATTAATGCGTGCAGGTATAGATTTTGATATGAAAAACAGAAAAGCCATAGATGTGCAGGTTATTTTTCATAAAAAAGAACAAAGAACTTTAAGTGCTGGTTATCAATTTTATTGCGGTAAAGAATTAGAAGGAGCGCATGGTGCAGAAGCAGATACCAATGCTACATACGAGATTTTGTTAGCCCAATTAGATAAGTACGATGATATAGAGAATTCAGTGGACGCTTTAAGTGAATACTCTACTCATGGAGAAAGAGCAGATTTTGCAGGCTTTATTTTGATGAATGAAGACAAACAAGAAATTTTTTCTTTTGGAAAATACAAAGGCAGAACCGTAGAAGAGGTTTTAAAAGAAAATCCTGGTTATAATAATTGGATTCAGAATGCAGATTTTCCTTTATACACTAAAAAGGTTTTAAGAGAAATCAAAGAACGTATGTCTGCTCCAAAAAATACAATGACAGACGAAGAAAAATTACAAGCATTGCAACAAAAATTTAATTTAAAATAATGCAATTGTTATTCTTACTTAGTTAGGCACCTATTATTAAAAAACATGTTTACAGATTATAAAAATTTACCAAATAACTCTAGAGTTTGGATTTACCAAGCAGACAGAGAATTTACAGTGAAAGAAATAGCAATAATTTCTGAGCAAGCAGAAGCGTTTATAAATAGTTGGACACGTCATGGAGATGACTTAAAAGGCTCTTTTACCATTAAATACAATCAATTTTTAATATTGGCTGTAGATGAGAGTTTTAACAATGTTTCTGGCTGTTCTATAGATAGTTCTGTTCGTTTTGTGCAACAATTAGAAAATGAGCTAAATATAGATTTAATGGATAAAATGAATGTTACTTTTAAAGATAATAATCATATTAACTTGGTAAAATTAGCAGACTTTCAAAAATATGCTAAAGATGAAAAGGTAACTGCAGAAACCATTGTTTTTAATAATATGGTAAATACCAAAGAAGATTTAGAAAACAATTGGGAAATACCCGCAAAAAATAGTTGGCACAAGCGTTTTTTGGTATAACAATTGATTTAAAAAAAGAAAATACATTGCCAAACAAGTTGCGTTAAGGATTGAAATGGCATCCTTTTTTTTAATTGTTAAATAAGCGTTGTTACGAATGAGGAACGAATGAAGTAATTTCTTTCTCTAAAATGAGATTGCTTTGTAAACTAGCAATGACGTTTTGGGAATCAAAAAAAAAGATATAATGGAAAGCCTGTTAAAACGCCCAATAAAACATTTGTAAAAATTAAAATGAAAAAAAATATACTTCTTTTTATACTTATTGTATTTGCTTACAATTTAAGCGCACAAAGATTAGATCCTTTAAGAACTAAAGATTTTGATGCGCAAAATGTTTGGGTAGATAGTATTATGAGTACGATGTCTATTGATGAAAAAATTGGCCAACTTTTTATGGTGCAAGCTTATTCTAATTTAGATAAAAAGCACGAAGAGTTTATTACAGAAATGATTGCAAAATATCATGTGGGTAGTTTGATTTTTATGCAAGGAACACCACAAAAACAAGCCCAATTAAATAATAAATATCAAGATACAGCAAAAGTACCTTTGCTAATTGGTTTTGATGGTGAGTGGGGTTTAGATATGCGTTTAGATAGCACATATCGTTTTCCTTGGAACATGACTTTAGGTGCTATTAAAAACGATGCTTTAATTGAACAATTTGGAAAGCATTTAGGGCAACATGCAAAAAGATTAGGCATTCACGTAAATTTTGCGCCTGTTATAGATATTAATGTAAATCCAGAAAACCCAATTATTGGTAATAGATCTTTTGGAGAAAGCAAAGAAAACGTCACTCAAAAAGCCATTGCTTTTATAAAGGGTATGCAAAGTGAAGGTGTTTTAGCAAACGGAAAACATTTTCCTGGACATGGAGATACTGCTGCAGATTCGCATCACACATTACCAGTTTTAAATTTTGATTTGGCGCGTTTAGATTCCATAGAATTATACCCTTACAAAAAAACGTTTGATGTTGGTTTGGCAAGTGTAATGACAGCCCATTTAAACATACCTAGTTTAGAAAGTGATACTAATTTACCAACCTCTTTATCTAAAAGTGTTGTAACAAATTTATTGCAACAGCAACTTGGTTTTCAAGGTCTAATTATTACAGATGGTTTAAATATGAAAGGCGCTACCAACTATGCAACTTCTGCAGAAATAGATTTGGCAGCCATACAAGCAGGTAACGACTTATTGTTAATTCCGCAAGATATACCAGCATCTGTTTCTTTAATTAAAACAGCTTTAAAAATGCATACGTTAACAGAAGAACGTTTAGATTTTTCTGTAAGAAAAATTTTAAAAGCAAAATATTGGGCAGGTTTACACAATTACAAACCCATTGTATTAGATCATTTACAAGAAGATTTAAATAGGGTAGAAGATGAGTTGTTGCATAGAGAATTGGTGAAAAACTCATTAACCGTTTTAAAAAATAACGACTTAAGCCTTCCTGTAAGAACCTTAGAAAACAAGAAAATTGCTTATGTGAAATTGGGTGATGCAGAAAACAATGCTTTTGTAAACATGCTTAAAAATTACACAAAAGTAGAGGTTGTTTCTGATAAAAATTTAAACGGAATTATAAAAAAGCTAAAACCTTATAATTACGTAATTATTGGTTTTCATAAATCTAATTTACATCCTTGGAAAAGTTATAAGTTTTCTAATAAAGATCTGGTTTGGTTGCAAGAAATTGCAAGAAAAAAAAAGGTGGTTTTAGATGTTTTTACAAGTCCATATAGTTTGTTGCAAATAAAAAGTTTTAAGAATATAGAGGGGGTTGTCGTATCTTACCAAAATAGTAAATTGGCACAAGAGCTTTCTGCTCAAATGTTATTTGGTGCTTTTGAAGCAAATGGAAAATTACCAGTTTCTATTGGCGATAATTTTAAAGAAGGCTTTGGAATTACAACATCTAATTTAAGTAGGTTTGAATATACAATACCAGAAGCAGTAGGTATGTCATCTAAAAAATTAGCACTCATAGACAAAATTGCTGATACCATTATGGATGAAAAAATGGCACCAGGTTTTCAGGTTTTTGTAGCAAGAAATGGAAAAGTTGTGTTAGAAAAAAGCTATGGCTATCATACACATGATAAAAAAATAAAAGTAAAAAATACAGATGTTTATGACTTGGCTTCACTAACAAAAATTTTAGCTTCTTTACCCTTAATAATGAAAGCAGAAGAAGAAAAAAAAATATCATTATCTGCAAGTTTAAGAGATATTTTACCAAGTTTTTCTAACTCAAATAAAGATACAGTTACTGTAAAAGAAATTCTATCGCACTTTGGGCGTTTAAAAGCCTGGATTCCTTTTTATTTGGGTACACAAGACAGTATTTCTCATAAAAATTTATCTGTATTTTATAGAAAAAAGAAATCGAATATCTATAATATAAAAGTTGCAGAAAATCTGTTTTTAAACAAACACTATAAAGACAGCATTTATAAACACATAAAAAATGTAGATCAAAGAGATAGCGAAGGCTATAAATATAGTGATTTAGGGTACTACTTATTTAAAGAAGCCTTAGAAGCAAAATACCAAAAACCGTTAGATAAGTTAGTAGATGACGTGTTTTACAAATCTTTAGGAGCAGACAGAACCACCTATTTACCACTTAAAAAATTTACTAGAAACCAAATTGTACCTACAGAGATAGATACCTATTTCAGAAAACAACTTTTACAAGGTTATGTACATGATATGGGAGCAGCTATGTTAGGTGGTGTAGGCGGTCATGCGGGTTTATTTGCCAATGCAAACGATGTTGGTAAAATTATGCAAATGTATTTGCAAAAAGGTTTTTATGGAGGCAAACGCTATTTAAAATCAGAAACTATAGATAAATTTAACCGTAGATATTATTCTGATAAAAAAGTTAGAAGAGGTTTAGGTTTTGATAAACCGCAGCTAAATCCAGATGTAAAAGCTACTTGTGGTTGTGTTTCCGAAGAAAGTTTTGGTCATTCTGGATTTACAGGAACTTACACTTGGGCAGACCCCAAAAGTGGTTTGGTATATGTGTTTTTATCTAACAGAGTATATCCAAATATGGAAAATATAGGTTTGCTTAAAAGCAACATGCGCACAAAGATTCAAGAAGTTATACAAGATGCCATTGTTGAGTAGTCTTCCTTTTTTACAGTCATTTTTTTTTGTTAAATTTAATTTAGCTAAAAAAGAGCTCCAATAAATAGTCTGTATTGATCTTGATGAAAATGTTCATTCTGGATTAACAGATTTGTTAATTAACTAATTTTAAGAATTACTTTTTGTATTTGTAGGCGCTATTTTAGTATATGCTAAAATAATTGATAAAGAAAGAATTGTATAACAAAAAGCAATTTTTGCACCATAAAAATAAGAAATCAAACCAGTTTGTAAACCTAAAAAAATAGGAACACAAATTGCACTTACAGCAAAACGAAAAGTATCTATAAATTCAAGTTCATCTATTTTTTTAGAAACTTGTTTCCAAATTAAAAAAGGAATCAAATTATTTAATATTAAAATAAAATATAAAAGTTGAAACTTATTTTTATTAACTTCTTTTGCTGTTGGGAGTTTTTCGTTTTCTAAAAGTTTGTTAATCTTATCAACCTCTGTGAAATCTACTTGCCCCTTGTTTAGTAGTTCTAATTTATATGCATAATCGTCATCATTAGTAATATGTACAGTCAATTTTTTTAGTTGTGCACTTACTGCATTTTTAATTTTTATAGTAGCAGTTGTTAATTCGTCTTTTTCTAAAAATGAATTTGCAAGTATGGGTTCGCCATAATTTATAGCTACTTTACTTGGGTAATTTGTTGTATTTTGGTAAGTAATCCCTACAGGAATTATGGTAATTTTTAAATCAGGGTATTTTTCTAAAGCACCAAAAACAATTCTGGTAAAACCTTTGCTTAATGGTCTAATTGTTCTTCTACTATTATGACTGCCTTCTGGAAAAATTAAAAGGGTTTCTTCTCGTTTAAAAATCTCGAAACAATCGTTAAAAATAGCTTTATTTTTTTCTAATTCTTTTATACCATCTCTAATTCTGTATATTGGCATTAGATTTAAAGTACTTAAAAACTTTTTAATCAATGGTTTTTTAAAGACGGCAGCTCTAACTAAGAAGTGATTGGTTCTAGGGTTGTTTGTAGTTATAAATAAAGGGTCTATCAAACCATTTGGGTGGTTTGCCATAAACAAAATAGCTCCTTTTGTAGGGATATTTTTTAGACCATTTACCTTTATTTTTTTGGAGTAAAAAAATAAACTTGTTTTTAAAAAACATTTCCATAAGAAATACCAAATAGCTTTCACAATGTGTTTTTAATTTTATGTAATTTTGTCTTTTACTATGGTGTTTTTCTCTTTTTTTCTTCCCCAAAAAGTAGCCAATGCCATTCCAGAAAACACATCCCAAATTCCCCAAAAAGCAGCTAATAAAGCCATGCCACCTAAACCATCAAAAAAGCCAAATATTAAAAGTAAACCCAAACCACCATTTTGTATGCCAGTTTCCATAGCTATAGTTTTGGTATCTTTTTTATTTAAGCCAAAGCTTTTTGCAGTATAAAAACCTAAAATAAAAGCAAAAATATTGTGAAGTACCACTAAGTAAACTACATGATGTATATGATTAACAAATACATCTAAATTTTGAGAAAATGCAATAAAAATTAATGCAATAAAAACTAACATAGAAAGTGGTTTAAGCACTTTTTCTATTTTGTTTGCCATTATACTGTGGTAATGATTAATCAGCATTCCTAAAAATAAGGGAATTCCTAAAATTAAAGAAACCAGTTTTAATAGATCTACCCAATTTAATTCTACAGTCTGCAAAATAGCATTTGTAGGCTCGTACAAACTGCCCCAAAATTGTAAATTAAAAGGAGTCATAAAAATGCAAATTAAGGTTGCAAAAGCTGTTAAGCTTACAGATAAAGCAGCATTACCACCAGCCATTTTGCTGAAAAAATTAGACACATTTCCTCCAGGGCAAGCAGCAATCATCATCATGCCCAAAGCAAAACTTGGATAAGGTTTTATAATTAAAATTGCTATAAAAGTAAATGCAGGTAATAAAACAAATTGCGATAAAACCCCAACAAAGAGAATTTTAGGATTTTTAAAAAGACGTTTAAAATCATCAATAGAAATACCCAGAGCTACCCCAAACATAATAATAGCAATAGCAATGTTTAATATCCATAAACTACTGGTATCAAAATTTATTTTTATGGAATCTATATCTATTGGGTTTTGCATATTTTTAGTTTCAAAGTTTCAAAGTTTCAAAGTTTCAAAGTTGTTGATTTTTGTGAGTTTTAATTAAATTGCTCTAATTTTTTATTGCTACCAAAATCTACCAGACAAAACCTAATTTTTAAAAGCAAACTCTATAATATTTGCACCCATTTTTAAAGCTTTTTCTCTTACACTTTTAGGATTGTTGTGTATAATTTCATCTTCCCAACCATCACTTAAATCGGTTTCATAATCATAAAAAACAACCAATCTACCTTCGTAAAAAATACCAAAACCTTGTGCAGGTTTTTTATCGTGTTCGTGTATTTTTGGGATACCATTTGGGAATTTAAATGTTTGATTGTATATAGAATGATTGCTTGGTATTTCTTTAAATGCTAGTTTTGGAAATACTTTTTTCATTTCGTTTCTAATAAATTTATCCAAACCATAATTGTCTGAAATGTGTAAAAATCCACCAGAAATTAAATAATTTCTTAGGTTTTCGGCTTCATCATCTGTAAAAAATACATTTCCATGACCTGTCAAAAAAAGCATAGGGAAATTAAAAACATCTTCACTACCAACAGCTACGGTTTGCGGGTTTTTAGAAATACTGGTTTTAATATTTGTATTGGCAAATTGCACTAAATTAGGTATAGCAGTTGGGTTGCTGTACCAATCTCCACCACCATTGTATTTTAAAATGGCAACATCTTGTGCGTTTGTGCAAATTGAAATTATAGAGAAAAAAAGAAAAATAAAAATTTTCATCTTACGAATTTTAAGCAAGATAGTAAATTATTCATTGATAAAAGAAACCAAATTAACAGCTACCAAAGCAGCAGTTTCTGTGCGTAATCTACTTTCTCCCAAAGAAATTGGAATGCATTTTTTTTCTAACGCTTTTTTAATTTCATCTATAGAAAAATCGCCTTCTGGACCAATTAAAATAGTGGTTTTTTCAGATGGATTGATGACGTTTTTTAAGTGGTTTTTATCACTTTGATCTTCACAATGTGCTATACAAATTTTTCCGTCAAAACCTTGATTGATAAACTCATTGAATTTTACAGGAGCATTTATTTTTGGCAAGGTGAATTTTAAAGACTGTTTCATGGCAGACTGAATGATTTTTTCAAAACGTTCTGTTTTTACAATGCGTCTTTCTGAGTTGCTGCAAATAATGGGGGTAATTTCATCAATACCAATTTCTGTGGCTTTTTCTAAAAACCACTCTGTTCTATCATTATTTTTTGTAGGTGCAATAGCTATGTGTAAGAAATAATTCCAAGGCTTTGGTTTTACTTCGCTTTTTATAATCGTGGCAGCACATCTTTTATCGTTTGCAAAACTAATTTCGGCATCAAACAAAAAACCTTTTCCATTGGTTATTTTTAAAACATCGCCTTCTTTTTTGCGTAAAACTCGTACAATGTGTTTGCTTTCAATTTTATCAAACGTAATTTGTTGTGTTTCTGTAGAAATGTCTGAATTATAGAATAGTTGCACTAGTGGTTCTAAATTTAAAGTTGAATAATCAAAGTTAGGTATTTAAAATGATTTTGATGTTTTAGTTTCAAAGTTGTTCTCGATACAATTTCGATAAAAAATCGAAATCATTCGATCTAACAACATTTAAATAAAAGCTAACCTAAAATAAATTTGTTAACTCTCATCTTCCAACTTCCCTCATCCAACTTCCAATTGATTTAAAGAATGCTTTTTTTATAGGTTCTTCTTCTTTTATGAGTTGTAGGATCAAAATCTTCCCATATTTTTTTAATGGCTTCATTGTCTTCTAATTCAGGGGTTCTAATACAATTTACAATTCCTTTTTCTGCAAATGTTTTTGTGTATTGGTCAAAAATAATAGCATGAACACCTTTGTTTTGATAAGCAGGATCTACACCAATTAAATAAAAAGTAACGTCTTTTGCATTTTTTCTAGCATTTAATAAATGAAACAATCCAAAGGGAAATAATTTTCCTTTCGCTTTCTGTAAAGCTTTAGAAAAAGAAGGCATTACAATAGCAAAAGCAACTAATTTATCTTCTTTGTCAACTACAAATTTTATATATTCTGGATTAATAAAACTAATATATTTTTTCTTGAAAAACTCAATCTGATCGTCAGAGATAGGTACAAATGTGGAAAGTTTAGAGTACGATTTGTCAAACACTTTAAACATTTCATCCACATAAGGTAAAATGTCTTTTGTTTTGGTAAAATCTAACGCTTTTAGTTGTAATCTTTTTTGTAAAATATTGCTAATTCTCTTGTAATAAGTAGCATTTACCTTTTCGAATTTAAATTTATTTTCTAAATATTCTTTTTCTTTTACAAACCCTAATTCTTCTAAATGGTCTTTAAAATAGGGGTGGTTGTACCAAGTAATCATGGTGCCTAAATGATTAAAACCATCTATTAAAACCCCAGTTTTGTCTAAATTATTAAACCCTACAGGACCTTCTAAATACTCAAGTTTATGTTGCTTACCAATTTCGCTAACTTTATTTAGTAGTGCTTTGGTTACTTCTAAATCATTAATTACATCAAACCAACCAAAACGCATTTTTTTTATTTGTTGCTTTTCAACTTCAAACCAATTGATAATTGCTGCAACTCTACCCACAATTTTACCATCTTTTAAAGCGATAAAAAACTGAGCATCTGCATTTTTAAAAACAGGATTTTTATTAGGGTCAAAGTTATCAACTTCGTCTTTAATAATAGGAGGTACCCAAAATTTGTTATTTTTGTATAGTGAAAAAGGAAATGTAACAAACTGTTTCATTTCTTTTTTAGTCGTAATTTTTTTGATTGTAATCATTGCAAAAAAGAGTTTCTATTTGTTGCTGTTTTTTTTCTTCTTCTTTTCTTCCTTTTTCATTTTTTCTTCTAGCTCTTTAATTTCTTTTCTATTTCTTTTAGGTCTTGTTCGTCTATTTTAATTTTTCTTCTTAAATACACGAAACAATTTACTAAAAAAGCTATTTTGTTTTTTGTTGAAGTTATCAATTGGGCTGTCTTTTATTTCTAAACCATCGTCACCTAGTTCTTTAAAATTATCATAGTGTTTATCTATTCTGTAAGAAACACCTAAACTAGCGTAAAAACCCTGAGTTTTTCCCTCAAACAACATTCTTGCAGAAGTATTAATCTGTAAATTTCTATTATATAAATATGCAAAACCTGCACCAAGATTTATGTTATTTTGATATTCTTGAAAAACGGTTTGGTTTTCAAAAAAAGCAGACCATTGGTTGCTAAAGTTTTGTGTTGCTGTAATTATGTAATAAAATTCGGCAAAATCACTCCCAATATTGTCATAGAAAACATTGGTAATCACATTAAAATCTCTAGTTAAATTATGTTGTAATAAAACACCTACTTTTGGGGTAATGTTTCCTGTTTTGTGTATGTCATTTACAAAATCTGTATTCATCCCTAAATAGATAGCTACAGAAGGTATTAATCTTTTTTTATCAAAAGCATTTCTTCTTTTCCAGCTTCTAACTTCTTTTGATTTATCTTCGTATTCTTGTTGATATACTAAATATTTTGCACCAATAGTAGCTCTGCTTAAACCCGACGTAAAATAATGAGAGGTATAGATGTTTTTAAAAGCAACTTTATCTCTTTGATAAGTTAATTGTGTGTTTAATTCTAAGTTTTCAGATAAAAAACTAGTTCTAAAAAGCAAATCGAAACCCAAAGATTGTGGTCTAGAAAAGGTGGGTTCAATAGTAGTATTTCTAAAAAATAGAGTACTTTCAAACTGATAAACTCCCGAGCCAACACTATATGGGCTTTCAGAAAAACCAGGTTTGTTAGAGTTGATAAGATCTGTATACTGCGCATTTACAGCAAGGTAACTCAAAAAACAGAATACAAGAGTAAGTTGTGGTTTTTTTAAGTTCATACGTATTGTAAAGAGTTAATGTATTAAGTTTAACAGGTTACACAAACATAGGGTAAAAAAAGCTATTTTATAAAGGCAAACCCTACTTTTTTAGGTTTAAGAAAGTTTTATAGATTCATAACGCTTCAATTGTGTTCAAATTGTTATTTTTGATATATTTTTAATTATATTTTTAAATGGGTTTACTTAAAACAATCTTTTTTATTCTCATCTTTTATTATGCTTTTAAATTTTTAGCAAGGTTATTTGCCCCTTTTTTAATGAAAAAAGCCGCAGAAACCATTCAGAAAAAAGCCGCACAACAATTTAAAGGAGAGCATAGACAGCAATCATCTACTGTAAAAAATGGTGAAACAATTATTGATAAAAAACCTGGTAGCCATAAAGAAACTAACAAATCTGTTGGAGATTACGTAGATTTTGAAGAAATAGACTAGTAACTATTTTCTTACTCATACATTAATCAAAAAAAATAAAAGCTTTGAAATTTACTAAAATATATCCTTACTTACTAGCCATTGTAATATTTACTGTAGCGTCTGTAATTTACTTTCATCCTGTATTAAAAGGACAAAAATTAAATCAATCAGACATTACTCAGTTTAGAGGTATGGTAAAAGATATTAATGATTACAGAGCAGAATATAATGCAGAACCTTATTGGACAGCAGCTTCTTTTAGTGGAATGCCTGCATACTCTGTAAGCGCATATTACCCAAATGATTTTGTAAGAAGCTTAGATAAATTATTACGTTTTTTACCAAGACCAGCAGATTATACTTTTTTATATTTTTTAAGTTTTTTTGTATTGATGATGGCCTTAAAAGTAAATTGGCGATTGGCAATTTTAGGAGCTTTAGGCTTTGGTTTTTCTACTTATTTAATTATAATTTTTGGAGCAGGACACAATGCAAAAGCACATGCAATTGCTTATATGCCCTTGGTTTTAGCAGGAGTTTTATGGGTTTTTCAAAAACGATTTGTACTCGGTTTTATAGTAACAGGGGTGGCAATGGCTTTAGAAATTTATGCAAACCACATTCAAATGACCTATTATTTAGGTTTTTGTCTTTTAATTTTAGGAATTGTAGAATTTATATACGCCTTAAAAGAAAAAGTATTGTCTTCTTTTATTAAAAAAGCAGCAGTTATCTTAGCAGCAGTTGTTTTAGGTCTGGGGGCAAATGCACCACGTTTAATGGCAATGAAAGAATATTCAGACCATTCTACCAGAGGTAAATCTGAATTAACCATCAATGCAGATGGAACCCCAAAAGAAGCTACAAAAGGATTAGATAAAGCATACATAACGCAATATAGTTATTCAAAATTAGAAACTTTTAATTTGTTTGTGCCACGTTTTATGGGGGGAGGAACCGTAGAAAAATTAGGAGAAAATTCTAATTTGTATAAAACTATTGAATATAAATTAGGAAAAAAAGGAGCTGATTACCTTACAGAACAATCTTTAACTTATTGGGGAGATCAACCTATTATAGAAGCGCCTGCATATATTGGAGCTGTATTTTTCTTTTTATTTTTCTTAGGATTTTTCTTGGTAAAAGGGAGGTTAAAACAATGGTTAGTAGCAGCTACCATATTTTCAATCATTTTAAGTTGGGGTAGAAATTTTGAAGTAGTCACCAACTTTTTTATAGACTATGTTCCTTTATATAATAAATTTAGAGCAGTTTCTTCTATACAAGTGATTGCAGAATTGTGTGTGCCAATTTTAGGGATTTTGGCTTTACAAGCTTTCTTTTCTAGTAAAATTGCTAAAAAAGAAAAACAAGAAGCGCTTAAAAAAGCGGTTTACACTTTTGGAGGATTGATTGTTGCTGGTTTTTTATTAGCACATATGATTGGTACTTTTGAAGGATTAAGAGATAATACTTATTTAAGCTTTGAAAGTCAATATGGGATTAAGAATGCAGTAGATGCAGTTATTGCAGATAGAAAAGCTATGTTGTTAACAGATACGATTCGTTCTTTAATTTTGATGCTTATTTCTGCAGGATTTTTATGGTATTTATTAAAAGAAAAATTAAAGCAAGTTCCTGTAATTTTAGGATTGTTAGTTTTACTACTTTTCGATTTGATTTCTGTGGATAAAAAATACGTGAATGCAGACGATTTTAAATCCGTAAGAAAAATTGAAAAACCTTTTATAGCTACAAATGCAGACAAAGCCATACAACAAGATAAAGGACATTTTAGAGTTTTAAATTTAGCTGTAGATCCTATCAATGATGGAAGTACATCCTATTTTCATAATTCTATTGGAGGTTATCATGCAGCCAAGTTAGGGCGTTATAACGAGTTGTTTGAGTATCAAATTGCAAAAAATAACATGCAAGTTTTAAACATGTTAAATACCAAATATTTTATTATACCAGATAAAGAAGGCAATTTGCAACCGCAAATAAATCAAGATGCAAATGGAAACGCTTGGTTTGTAGATAATTTATTAATAGCCAAGACTGCCAATCAAGAAATAAAAGCATTAGACTCCTTAGATACTAAAAAAGCAGCTGTAATTATAGAGAGTGATTACAATCAGCTTAAAAAAGAAAACAATTTTTCTTTACAAAAAGATACTACAGCAACCATCAGTTTAGAGAAATATAGTTTGACAAGTTTGGTCTATAAAACGCAATCTCAAAAACCTCAATTTGCTGTTTTTTCAGAGATATTTTACCAAGATGGTTGGAATGCTTACATAGATAAAACACTGGTGCCACATTACCGAGTAAATTATGTTTTGCGAGGAATGAAAATACCAGCAGGCACACACACTGTAGAGTTTAAATTTGAGCCAAAGGTGATTCAGCAAGGAAAAATAATATCATTTTCTTCTTATGGGTTGTTAATTTTGATGGGTTTGGGATGGTTTTTTTATAAAGAAAAGAAGAAGCCTAAACAATTATGAGAATAGGTATGATTTTAGATGCTTCTTTTCCTCCAGATCCAAGAGTAGAAAATGAAGCGGTTTCCTTAGTTAAAAATGGACATGAGGTTTTTCTTTTTTGTTTAAAATATAATAAAAAACAAGAAGATGAAATTATTAACGGAATTCTTATAAAAAGATATCCATCTAACAAATTAGAATACAAATTATCTGCTCTAGCCTATACAATTCCTATTTATTCTTTTTTGATGAAAAAAAAGATTAAAAATTTTATAAAAAACCATGATATTGAAGCATTACACATACACGATATTAAAGTAGCAGAAGCTGTTTTTAAAGCGAATAAAAATTTTAATTTACCAGTAGTTTTAGATTTGCATGACAACATGCCAGAAGTGATGAAATTGTATCCACATTTACAGAAATTTCCTGGAAAGTATATTATTTCTCCTAAAAAATGGAAAATTAAAGAAGAGGAGTTTATACGTAAAGCAGATAAAGTAATTTCAGTTTCTCCAGAGTTTTTAGAAACATTGGCTATAAGATTGCCCAAAGAAAAAGAGAAACTGATTTTAGTACCTAATACAATTAGAACTTCTTTTTTTAAAGATTATATAGTAGAGCAAAGTATTTTAGAAAAGTATAAAAATAATTTTGTGCTTCTGTATTTGGGAGATACCCATTTAAGAAGAGGTTTACAAACTGCGATTGCAGCAGTAGCCACTTTAAAAATTAGCATACCCAATATTAAGTTGGTAATTGTTGGTAAAAATACCACAGATACTATTTTAAAAAAACAGGTTAGAGATTTAGAAATTGCAGATTATATAGATTTTGAAGGTTGGCAAAATGTATCTTTATTTCAGTCTTATATTTTAGCAAGTAGTATTTGTATTTCTCCTTTACATAGAAATTTACAGCACGATGTTGCCTACGCAAATAAAATATTTCAATATATGAGTTTTGCAAAGCCTTTGCTGGTAAGTAATGCAACAGCCCAACAAAAGCTAATTGAAAAAGTAAATGCAGGCTTGGTACATATAGATAGAGATATTACAGATTTTACCAATAAAGTTTTAAAGCTTTATAAAAATGAAGATTTAAGAACAGTTTTAGGTAAAAACGGAAAAGAATTTGTGCAAAATGAATTTTGTTGGGAAGAAACCTCAAAAAAACTACTACATTTATACGATAATTTACAAGCTTGAAAGTATTAATAATTACATATTATTGGCCACCTGCTGGCGGATCTGGCGTACAACGTTGGTTAAAGTTTGTAAAATATTTACAAGATTTTGGCATAGAACCCATAGTTTATACGGTAGATAATGCCAATTACCCTAATGAAGATAGTACATTATTAAAAGAAGTTCCTGAAAATATTAAAATTTTAAAACAACCAATTTGGGAGCCTACTAATTTATTGTTTTGGAAAAAGAAAAATGCTGTTAAAAAAGGAATATCGAATGTAAGTAAAGGTGGTTTTTTATCTTTTATAAGAGGTAATTTTTTTATTCCAGACCCTAAAGTGTTTTGGGTAAAACCTTCAGTAAAGTTTCTTCAAAAATATATTTTAGAGCATAAAATTGATACCATTATTTCTACAGGACCACCACACAGCATGCATTTAATTGCAAAAAAAATCCATCAAAAAAATAACATAAAATGGATTGCAGATTTTAGAGATCCCTGGACAGATTTGTATTACAATAAAGATTTTAAACAATTATCATTTGCTAAAAATAAAAATAAGAAGTTAGAAACTTCAGTTTTAAAAAATGCAGATTGTGTTGTAACTGTTAGCAATCATTTAAAAAAGCAGTTTGCTGCCATTGCAAAAAACGTAGAAGTAATTACCAATGGTTTTGATGATGAGGTTTTATCTGAAAATACTTTCGTTTTAGATAAAAAATTCACCATTTCTTATATTGGTTTGCTAGCCAAACAAAGCAATCCAAAGGTTTTATTTGGTGTTTTAAATCAACTTTGTCTAGAAAACAAAGATTTTAAAAAGGATTTACAATTAAATTTTATTGGAGATATTGCTGATGAGGTTCGCTTAGAAATAGAAAATAATAATTTATTAGAAACCGCATCGTTTACAGGATATGTTGCTCATAAAAAAGCTATTGAATTTCAGAGAAAAGCCCAAGTTTTGTTGTTGTTAATACCCAATGTAGTAAATAGTAAAGGAATTTTAACTGGTAAATTATTCGAATATTTAACCGCAAAAAGACCTATTTTAGCCATCGGTCCAGAAGATGGAGATTTGGCAACAATTTTAAAAGAAACCAATGCTGGTGTAATTTCAGATTTTAATAATTCAGTAAAATTAAAAGTAGAAATTTTACACTTATATCAACAATATAAAACAGGTAGTTTAGAGGTTTCTTCTAAAAATATAAATCAATATCATAGAAAAGAGTTAACGCAACAATTGGCAACAATCATTAAAAATTTATAAAATAAATGGGCATTGTTTTAAAACAGTCTTTTAGAAATACCATAATTATTTATGGAGCATTTTTAGTGGGGGGTATCAATACAATTGTTTTTTATCCTAGAATTTTAAAATCTGAATTTTACGGTATGGTAACCTTTTTGTTGTCTGCTTCTAATTTGGTAATGCCTTTAACTGCATTTGGTGTTCAATATACCATTGTAAAGTTTTTTTCATCTTATAATAGCAAAGAAGAAAAAGACAAGTTTTTATCTTCGGTCATTTTTTTACCCTTATTAATTGCGCTGCCTCTGGGTTTTATGTGGGATAATGCACATGATTGGATTATGAGAAGCGTAACCAAAGAAAATGAAATTATAGAAAGTTATACTTTTTCCATTTACTTAATTGCTATTGCTTGTGCGTATTTCGAGCTTTTTTATTCTTGGACCAAAGTTCAGCTACAAACCGTTTTTGGGAATGTTTTAAAAGAATTATGGAATAGAGTAGTAGTAATGTTATTGCTTTTAGCTGTTTTTTTGGGCTTTATAGCTAAAACAGAATTTATTTGGTACTTAACGTTTGCGTATATTCTTAGAGCATTTGTAATGATGTTTTATGCATTTTACATGTATTTACCAAAGTTTTATTTTAAACTCCCAGCAAACTTTACAGAAATTATTAAATATTCTTTATATATCATTTTAGCAGGTTCTGCAGGTGCCATTTTATTAGATATTGATAAAATTATGATTCCTGGAAAAGACACCATAGAAAAAGCAGCTTATTATTCTGTAGCTGTTTTTATTGGTTCTTTTATAGAAGCACCCAGTAGAGCTATGACTCAGATTTTACAACCTTTAACCTCTAAATCTTTAAACGAATTTAATACCAAAGAAGTAGAAAGTTTATATAAAAAGAGTTCTATTAATCTATTATTGGTAGGTGGTTTGTTTTTTTTATTAGTCAATTGTGGGGTTAGGGAATTATTTAAATTAATGCCAGAAAAAGGATATGCAGGTGGTGAGTTGGTTGTTTTAATGATTTCTTTAGCAAAATTATACACTATGTTTTTAGGTAGTAACGGAGCTATTATAAATAATTCTAAGTTTTATAAAGTTACTTTGCCAATTGCTATAGGTATGTCTGTTTGTGTGTATCTATTAAATCAGTTATTTTATTTTAATTTAGAATTTGGCACAGATGGTCTAGCCTTGGCAACATTATTAACAATTTTATTGTTTAATTCTTTTAAGTTGTGGTTTGTGCATCGTAAATTTTCTATAACACCATTTACACCCAAATCTATAAAAATGGGGTTCATAATTTTGGTGCTATTTTTAGGGTTTTATTTTTGGGATTTTAATTTACCTGCTATAGAAGTACAAAATTTTTCAATAACACCAATTATAAATATTTTAATTAAAACAGTTTTAATTACGGTGGTGTATGTTTATTTAGTTTTAAAACTAAAAGTATCTAACGAGTTTGATGCTTTACTACAGAAGTTTTATAAATTTTATAAGTAACAATCTAAATAATCTGTAGCCATATGAAACAATAAAGCAATGGCTAAAATTCTAATTCTCTTAAAAAATAAGGCTATAAAGTAACCACCAATAGCAATATAACTATGTAATGGGTGAAAATTGATACTACATCTATTTTCATCAAAAATAGGATTTGCTAATAAATGATCTACATCTACCAACATAGAAGCTAAAAATATAAGAAACACTAATTTCCATTTTTTTCTAAAAAAGAAAAAAGCTATTAAGAAAGGGGCAATAAAATGTAAAGAGTAATGTATTGTAAATTTTAAATCAATCATATTTTAAAAATAAGCCCTATTTATAGATAGCTTAATGTATTAGGACCTTCCATAAAAATTAAATCTAGAATAGATAAATTGGGTATAAAGCCATGTTTGTCATCAAACATTTGAATGTACTTCTTAAAAGTGTTTTCTGGTTGATGTTTTACATCTGCTAAAAACCGAAAATCATTCTTTATATTTTCAGTTCCATAAGTGTTTGTTTTCTTGAATTGAATGTCTAATTGCAAAGCATCTTTAACAAATAAAAAAGTATCGATATTTAAATCTTGTAAAAAGTTGTATTCTTTGGTAAATATGGGCAACAAATCATCAATATAAAACTCAAAAAAAGGTGAGTTATGGTAAGCTGTTTTTAACGATTTTAAATGTTGATCTTGCCAAGGCACATTGTTTTCTATACGTGTGTCTTTTGTTTTTTTTCTGCCATTTGTGACAGGATGTTTAACAGGAATATTTAATAATTGTTTGCCATTTGTGTTATAAATGTAGCATCTATTCCTATAACTTTGTTTCTGAAAATTATCTTCTACTTCAAAAGTTATTGCTCTATAATCTGCCATTGCAGTATATTGAGAAATAGGAGAGAAGTAAGTAGGAATAAACAACGCCATTGTTTATTTTTTTGTGGCTTTTTTCTTCGGTTTAAAAAAGCTATACCCAATATAAATAGCAATTAGTGCAAATACAATGTATCTGTAAGAAACAGGTTTTCCATCTCCACCTACAGTGGTAAACATTCTGTCCCATCGAATCGATTTAATTTTTGCCCCAAAACTAGGTGCATTGGCGTCCCAACTAAACCAAACCATTACAGGTTTTCCTAAAACATGATCAAAAGGAACATACCCCCAATATCTTGCGTCTAAAGAGTTGTGTCTGTTATCTCCCATTAACCAATAATAGTCTTGTTTAAAAGTGTAAAAATCTGCTTTTTCTCCGTTGATAAAAATATCATCTCCAACAACTGATAAGCTATTATTTTCGTAGTTTTTAATAATTTGCTCATAAAAAGGTAAAGTTTCTGTATTTAACTGTACAGATGCCCCAGCTTTTGGTATGTAAATTGGTCCAAAATTATCTTGACTCCACCCTAGTTTTTCAACATGAGGAAAAATGGCTTTGTCAGCTCCAAACGTTAATTTTGTTAAAGATGCAGTTTGTGGGTGTTTTCTTAATCTAGCAGCCTCTTCTTCAGTTAAATTGATATTTATTTTATTTTCTACAGAAACTATTTTAAGTTTTGCAGCTAAACCTTGACTTACACCACCAGCAACTTCTGTGTATAAAGAATCGTTGCTAATTTTAGTTAAGTTGGCAGCTTTTTCAAAAGCTTCTTGTACTCTTGTATCTTTCCAATATTTGTTTAAAACTTTATAGACACCTGTTCTTTCTTTGCTAATTACAAACTTTGGAAACGTATTTCTAGTAATAGGCCCCTTAGCTTCATAGGTATAGTAAAATTGTAGTTTGGCTCTTTCTGGTAATACATTTTTCTTACCATTAATATATACATACCCATCTCTTAGCTCTAAAGAATCGCCAGCAATAGCAACACAACGTTTTACATAGTTGGTTCTTTTATCTATTGGTTTGTAGGTAAACTCGCCAGAGTTATCTCCCCACATTGTTTTTAAAGAATCTACAGGCCAATTAAAACAAACAATATCGTTGTTTTTAATTTTCTGCAAACCAGGTAAACGTGTATAAGGTAGTTGAGGTTTTTTTAAGTAAGATGCCAAACCAGTTAAAGGTATAGAATCGTGTACCATAGGCGCTGCAATTACTGTTGATGGAACTCTAGCCCCGTAATGAAACTTGCTCACAAACAAATAATCGCCCACCAAAAGTGTTTTTTCTAAAGAGGATGTTGGTATGGTAAATGGCTGTATAAAATAGGTGTGTACCAGTGTTGCAGCAATTACTGCAAAGGTAATTGAGCTTATCCATTCTCCTAACTCAGAACGTGGTTTTAAGCTTCTGTTTTCATGAAACGAAGCATCTGCAGTGTAATTGATATAGTAAATGTACAGACCTAAAGTTAGAATTACTAAAAGAGAATCTATCTTTTTGTAAAAACCAAACGTTCTGATGGTTTCTATCCATATTACTGGAAACATTAACAGATTCACTACAGGTATAAATAACAAGATAATCCACCATTTTGGGCGTTTTATCATTTGCATTAAAACCACTCCATTATAAATTGGTATGGCTGCTTCCCATACTTTTCTACCTGCTTTTACATATAGCTTCCAAGTCCCCAAAAAGTGAAGTACCTGTACTACTAAAAAAAATATAAACCATTCTGTAAATGTCATACTGTTTTATTTTATTGATGTCAACTTGATCTTAGTTAAGAATTCATTATAAATTACTTAATAAGAACTCTTTATTGCTTTTAAGGAAACAAAACCATTTTTTATTGGTAGGTTTTGCGTGTATTTTGTTACAATATTATTTAATGTTTAATACATCTTTCATAGAAAAAACACCCGTTTTATCTAAAATCCATTCTGCAGCAACTACTGCGCCTAAGGCAAACCCTTTTCTGTTGTGTGCTGTATGTTTTATTTCTATAGAATCTACTTCAGAATTATACCAAACAGTATGTGTGCCAGGTACTTCTGGTATTCTTTTAGCTACAATTGGTATGTTGTTTTCTGATGTTTTATGGTCTAACTCCCATTTTTCTTTAGATGAGTTATCTATAATTCCTTCTGCTAAAGTAATGGCTGTTCCACTTGGTGCATCTAATTTTTTAGTATGATGAATTTCCTCCATAGAAATGTCATAATCTTCTAAATTTTCCATCATTTTAGCCAATTGTTTGTTTAGCTCAAAAAATATATTTACACCTAAACTATAATTAGAGGCATAAATAAATGCACCTTTTTCTTTTTTACAAAGGTTTACAGCATCCTCATATTTAGCTAACCAACCGGTTGTACCAGAAATAACTGGAACCCCATTTTTTAAACAATTAGAAATATTATCAAATGCAGAAGTGGGCACACTAAAATCAATAGCTACATCAGCTATTGTTATGTCTATAACATCTTCTACATCTTTTCTTATAACAATTTTATGGCCTCTAGAAACTGCAATTTTTTCAATTTCTTTGCCCATTCTACCATAACCCAATAATGCAATTTTCATTTTTAAAAAGTATATTTTAATGTAAAACCAACTTTTGGAGCATCAAACTGAATAGGATCTTGCACCATTGTTGGTCTAATTGATAAATTATCGTCTGTATTAAATTGAATTAAGTGTGCGTTTACACTTGCTTCTACAATTTGTAAAACATAAAGAATAACACCAGAAAGTAAAGACATATCTCTGTTTTCTCTTAACTGTTCTTGTGCTCTTTCTAAGGTTTCTAAAGAAACTCTTTCGTTTCCTAAATCATCTGTAAATTCGTCTTGAAAACCATTTTTTCTTAACTTGTAAGCAGTTCTATATCTTTTGTAGTTGCTATTATTTGTTAAATAATAATAAGTAGGTATTGCTAAAGCACCCCAAACAATAGGAGCTTTCCAGTATTTTTTGTTATAAATTTGGCCTAAGCCAGGTAAAATAGCAGAGTAAAATGCAGCTTTTGCGGGTGCTAAAGGTTTGTAAATACCTTGTGCAACAAACACATCATCTTTAATTTTAATGTCTTTTACTTTTGTAGAATCTATTTGACTATAAAGTTGTAAAGAAAGAAAAATAATTGAAAAAAAGAATATGTTTTTTTTTGAAAACACTTATTTTAATAAGTTTTTTATGCGATTAAAATCCTCTTCTGAATCAAATGGAATGGAAATTTTACCTTTACCATTGCTTGAAACACTAATTGTAACTCCATGCCCAAAAAAATCGCTAATATCTTTTGTGCCACTTTTAATATAGGCAGGAACTGCTTTTTTCTTTGGTTTTGTAACGGTACCTGATTTTAAGCTTTTTACCAAATCTTCTGTTTGTCTTACAGAAAGTTTTTCTCTTAAAATTCTTTCGTAAATGGCTAGTTGATCTTCTGTATTTTCTACATTGATCATTGCACGTCCATGCCCCATTGAGATAAAACCATCTCTCATACCTGTTTGTAAAATTGGGTCTAACTTTAATAAACGTAAATAATTAGTTACTGTAGATCTTTTTTTACCAACTCTTGTGCTTAATTCTTCTTGTGTTAATTGAATTTCATCAATTAAACGTTGATAGGATAATGCTACTTCTATTGGGTCTAAATTTTTACGTTGAATATTTTCAACCAATGCCATTTCTAGCATTTCTTGGTCGTTGGCAATTCTAATATACGCAGGTATGGTTTTATTACCTATTAATTTAGAGGCCCTAAAACGTCTTTCTCCAGAAACTAGTTGAAATTGGTTTCCTTCTAATTTTCTTACAGTAATTGGCTGTATAACACCTAGCTCTTTTATAGAGCTTGCGAGCTCTCTTAGAGCATCTTCATCAAAATATGTTCTTGGTTGGTAAGGGTTTACATCAATTAAATCTAATTCTATTTCTATTATATTTCCAACCACTTTATCTGCATTTTTATCTTTTGCAGAATTTATGTTTGGTGATTCTTTTAACAAAGCAGATAATCCTCTTCCTAAAGCTTGTTTCTTAGTTGCTTTTGCCATTTTATGAATTCTTTTTTAATAATTCTTGTGCCAAATTTAAGTAATTTACGGCACCTTTGCTTGTGGCATCGTACGCAATAATGCTTTCTCCATAACTTGGTGCTTCTCCTAAACGAGTATTTCGTCTAATAATTGTATCAAAAACCATGCTAGAAAAATGCTTTCTAACTTCATCAACAACCTGGTTAGACAAACGCAAACGAGAATCGAACATTGTTAAAAGTAAGCCCTCTATTTCTAAATCTGAATTATGAATTTTTTGTACACTTTTTATTGTGTTTAATAATTTCCCTAAACCTTCTAATGCAAAGTATTCACACTGTATAGGAATAATTACAGCATCTGCAGCTACTAAAGAGTTTAGTGTTATCAACCCTAAAGACGGTGCACAATCTATTAAAATATAGTCATAGTCATCTTTAATTTCTACTAAAGATTTTTTTAACATATACTCTCTATCTTGCTTATCTACCAACTCAATTTCTATAGCTACTAGGTCTATGTGGGCAGGAATAATATCTACATTTGGCGAACTTGTTTTTACAATAGCATCTTTTGCAGAAAGTGTGTGCTCTAATACTTGATAAGTACCCCCTTCTACATTTTCTACATCAACACCTAAACCAGAAGATGCGTTTGCTTGTGGGTCTGCATCTATTAACAATACTTTTTTTTCTAAAACACCTAAAGAAGCGGCTAGATTTACACTGGTAGTAGTTTTGCCTACACCACCTTTTTGATTTGCTATTGCAATAATTTTACCCATTAAAATACCTCTAGTTTTACAAATGTAAAATTACATTTTTTTATGATTTTTTAAAGTTAAAGATGTTAACAAAAGAATAAAGTTTTAAAACACTGTATTTTAGTGTTTTATGTTGTTTTTTTTATTCTTTTTTCACAAATTAAAGTCTAAAAAAACGAAGGTTTACTTCGGTTTTAAACAGTTTTATTTGGATTAATTTATGGGGGTATTCTTTAAAACCTCTTTTAAAAAGTTCCAGAATTTCTGTGTTGATGAAATACTTGCACGTTCGTCTGGAGAGTGAGCTCCTCTAATGGTTGGTCCAAAAGAAATCATGTCTAGTTTTGGATAGTTTTGTCCTAAAATACCACATTCTAAACCTGCATGACAGGCTGAAATATGTGCTTTTTCGCCATGTAAATCTTCATATAATTTAGAAACTATTTCTACTATTTCTGAGTTGATGTTGGGTTGCCAACCAGGATATTCTCCAGAAAAAGTTACTGTAAAATTAGCCAATTCAAACGCAGATTTTAAACTATTTGCCAAATCTTGTTTACCACTTTCTAAAGAAGAACGTGTTAAACAACTTATTTTTATATTGCCATTTTTTACTGAGATTTTTGCAATGTTGTTGGATGTTTCTACCAAATCTTTAATAGCTGGACTCATTCTGTAAACTCCATTATGTGCTGCGTAAATAGCCTGAATTAAACTTTGGCTTGTGTTTTTATCTAGTGATTTCTTGGGAGTTTCAAAAGTAGAAATATGTATTTCTAAGTTGGGTTCTATTGTTTTAAACTCTGCTTTAATATTCTTTATTTCAGCATTAAAAGCAGTAACTACCTCATGATTATCATTTTTGTTTATTGTAATAATAGAAGTACTTTCTCTAGGAATGGCATTTCTTAAACTTCCTCCATCAACTTCACAAATATAAATAGCGTTAATTGCTGTGTAGTGAATACGATTCATTATTTTATTGGCGTTTCCTAAACCTTTAATAATGTCCATTCCAGAATGTCCTCCATTTAAACCTTTAACTTCTATTTTGTAAGCGATAAAATTATCAGAAACATCAACTTCAGTATACGTTTTGTTAGCTGTAATATCTACACCACCTGCACAACCCATTCCAATTTCATCATCTTCTTCTGTATCTAAATTTAAAAGAATATCACCTTTTAAAATACCGGCTTCTAAACCCATAGCGCCTGTCATGCCAGTTTCTTCGTCAATAGTAAATAGGGCTTCTAAGTTTGGATGTGCAATTTCTTTGGATGCTAAAATAGCCATAATTGCTGCCACACCTAAACCATTGTCTGCACCTAGAGTTGTTCCATTTGCAGTTACCCAATCTCCATCAACTAACATTTGAATACCTTGGGTGTTAAAATTAAAATTGGTATCATTATTTTTTTGATGAACCATGTCTAAATGACTTTGTAAAACGACTGTTTTTCGGTTTTCTAAGCCCTTGGTTGCCGGTTTTTTTATAATGACATTACCTACTTTATCTACAAAAGTTTCTAAATTTAGTTTTTCACCAAAATTGACCATAAATTGTATAATGCGTTCCTCTTTTTTGGAAGGGCGAGGTACAGCATTTAAATCTGCAAACATGTTCCATACTTCTTTTGGTGCTAAATTTCTTACTTCTAAGCTCATTATTATGTTTTTATATTTCGATACTCAAAAATACGTTTTTAAAGCGGTTCAATAAAATTAAAAACTCACTAAAATAGACTGTTTTTAGACTTTTTTAGTGAGTTGATTATTTTTTTTATTTTAAATAATTAAGAGATTTCTATAACCGTTTCAGTAATATTTTTTCTAACTTTTTTCAAATCTTTCATATAATCATCTTCTGCTCTAAAGCCAACAGGTAAAACTAAAACAGATTTTAAATTACGTTCTTTTAATTGTAAAATTTCGTCATATTTTTCTGGATTAAAACCTTCCATTGGACAAGAATCTATTTGTTGCATAGCACAAACCGTTAAAAGGTTTCCCAAAGCAATGTATGCTTGGTTTTTATTCCATATAAATAATTCTTCTTGTGTTTTTTTTGCAATTTCAGCTGTTAAAAACTCTTTAAACGGATTGATAACGTCATCTGGTGTGTTTCTAATTTGCTGTACTAAATTAAAATAGGTTTCTACTTCTTTTGGGGTATACTTATCTTTTACACAGATAACCAATAAATGAGAAACTTGTACAACTTGTTGTTGATTCCAAGAATGAGGAACCAATTTTTCTTGAATTTCTTTATTTTCTACAACCACTAATTTTAAAGGTTGTAAACCATAAGAAGTTGCAGTTAAATTAAACGCTTCTTTTAAAAGGTTTAGCTGTTCTTGAGTAAGGTTTTTATTTGTGTCGAATTTTTTTACAGCATATCGCCATTTTAAATTGTCTATAATATTCATTTATCTATATTTTACCTCAAAAATAAGGTATTATTGTTATTTTGTAAAAAGTAGATTATTGTATAAATTTATACAAGTATCAATTTTTTTGTACCTTGAAAACAAAAAATTATGAATGAAGATTTTCTGCACTTTGTTTGGAAATTTAAATTGTTTGCTAACAATAATTTACGTTTAACTTCTTATGAGGATTTAGAGATTTTAAAATTTGGGATACATAATTTTAATGCAGGTCCCGATTTTTTAAACGCACAGATTAAAATTGATGGACAAGTTTGGGTTGGTAACATAGAAATTCATTTGAAATCTTCTGATTGGTATTTACACAAACACGAAACGGACCCAAATTATGATGCAGTTATTTTACATATAGTTTGGGAAAATGATGCTGTAATTTTCATGAAAAACAATTTACCCTTGCCAACTTTGGTTTTAAACAAATTGGTAAATCCACTTGTTTTAAGTAATTACAGATCGTTGCTTTTTACCCAAAAAGACTGGATTCCCTGTGAGAAATCAATTGATAAAATAGATGATTTTACACTAGAAAATTGGAAAGAACGCCTCTTTTTTGAACGATTAGAACAAAAATCATCAGTTATAAAAAATCTTTTAGAACAAGAACATAATAATTTTGAAGCTGTACTTTTTCAGCTTTTAGTTAAAAATTTTGGTTTAAAAATAAATGGAGATGCGTTTTTAACACTAGCCAAATCTATCGATTTTTCTGTGGTGCAAAAAGTCAACTTTAATGAGCATCAATTTGCAGCCTTGTTATTTGGGCAGGCAGGTTTTTTAGAGGAAGTACAGGAAAATGATTATCATTTACAACTTAAAAATGAGTTTCAATATTTGCAACATAAATATCACTTACAGCCAATTTTGAAAGCGCAATTTTCATTTTTTAGAATGCGCCCTAATAATTTTCCTACTATTAGAATTGCACAATTGGTAGCTTTGTTTAGTAAACAGAAAAATTTATTTTCTAAGCTGATAAATTTAAAAGAACTAAAAGAGTTTTACGATTTGTTTGCTATTGAAATGCACCCTTTCTGGAAAACACATTACCATTTTAATTCGGTTTCAAAAAAATCTCATAAAAAGCTTACAAAGTCTTTTATAGATTTGTTAATCATAAATACCATTTTACCTTTAAAATTTCTTTATCAAAAGAGTAGAGGAGCAGTAGATGAAGATTCTTTTTTGCAGCTTTTGAAAAAGATAAAACCAGAAAAAAATAGTATCATTTCTAAATTTTCTGATTTGGGCGTTTGGTCTAAAAATGCTTTTGATACACAGGCTTTGTTAGAGCTTAAAAATAACTATTGCGCACCTAAACAATGTTTACAATGCGCAATAGGAAAAACTATTTTATATAAATAGTTCAGTTATTTTGGGTCTAAAATATTGTTAACTATTACAAAAGCATCTTTGTAATGGTATTTTGTTATTTTATCTACAGCTCTTTTACTTGCTACATTTAACTGATATTTTAAAGTAGTTAATTCTCCACGAACAATAGATGAAATATCTGTATTTTGTAAAGATTTGTCTTCCATTAAAGATTTCATTCTATCAATAAAATACTTTTGTAAATTTCTTCTATAAACAGTTACATTTTTTATAGATTTTGTTTCAGAGAAAATACCTTTTCTTAAATCACTAATCATATCTACAACAGTGTAATTGTTGTTTAGAATTACCTCTGCATCTATCATTCTATTTAAAGTTCTTGTGCTTAAAATACTTCTAAGATATCTGTTTTGGTAACTTCCAAATTTTGATATGTAACCAGCTTCATCAATTTTATTTAAAATATTTTTACTTAGTAACCAATCTTGAGTTTTAAATACATTTTCTTGCAACCATTGCATAGATTCTTTTTGCTTATCTTTAGATACTGGCACATAAATATCTCCAGATTGTGATGGTTTTTTATGAAATTCATAAACACCACCAATGTTTCCGGCTACATGCCCAACATATCTGCCCCAAACACTTAATAACTCTCCATACAATTCACTTAAATCTTCGTAATTATTTGTTTGATTAGAGGTCCATTTTGGTAAGTTTTTAGCAACAATTTTTAAATTTTTTACCCCATAAGTGCTTGATTTTACTTGGTCATTTCCAATACCTTCTGTTTGTGCAGATGGGTCAAAACGTTGCGCACCAAATCTGTAAATAGGATTGTTTGCTTTCTCTTCAATCCATTTGTTTAAAATAGCAACTTCCTCTTCAGGTTTTTTTGCTGATGGTATTTTTCGATATCCCCAATTGATTGCATAATGATCATAGGGTCCTAATTGTCTTATAAAACGGATGTTTTTATCTCCTGGTTGTGCTACATAATTATATCTAGCATAATCCATAATAGTTGCTGCAATTCCATTTTTCTGAGTAAAATCTCCATTTCTTAAATCTTCTGTATCATAAGCATAACTTGCTGCCATATTATGAGGTAAACCTAGCGCGTGCCCAACTTCATGTGCGATTACCATGCGCATCATATCTCCAATTTCTTCATCTGGAGTGTTTAAAGTTCTGGCAGAAGGATTTGCTGCACCTGTTTCTAATAAATATCGGTTTCTGTAAGAACGCAAATGGTTATGATACCAAATAATATCACTTTCTAAAATTTCTCCTGTTCTTGGATCTGATACACTTGGGCCAACTGCATTTCTTGTGGTACTTGCTACATATCTTATAGAAGAATAACGAACATCTTCCATAGAAAAATCTGGATCTTCTTCTTTTGTTGGTGGCATTTTCGCCATAATTGCATTTTTAAAACCAGCAGTTTCAAATACTTTTGCCCAATCATCTACACCTTGTTTGATGTATTTTCTTAATTTTTTGGGTGTTGCTGGGTCTAAATAATAAATAATTGGTTTTACGGGTTCTACCAATTCACCTTTATTATAGGCAGCCCAATCTTTTGGTTCTAAACGCCAACGTCTAATATATCTTTTACTTTCTGCTTTTAAGGCTTCTGAACTGTAATCTACATTTCCGATTGAAAAATACCCCACACGTTTATCGTAAATTCTTGGCATCATTTGGTTTTCTGGTAATAAAATCATAGATTGATTGATGCGCATTGTAATGGTGTTTGTAGAAGAATTACTCGGTGGTGCATCTGCATCAAACGTAAAATCTTGTACAACTTCTATATTTTTTGGGTAACTTTTTACGCTATTTATAAAACTTCTAGAAGCATCTAATCTTCTAACCTTATATCTTTTTCTATAATACGATGGTAAGCCAGTAATTGCTTTTACATCTGTAGAAAAGAATTTTGTAACATCTATTAAAACTGCTGTAGAATCTATGTTTTGTGATTTGATATCAAAAGCATAAATAATAGGTTCTAAGTTATTTGCTTTTACAGATTTGTAAATTGGTAAAGAGTCGTTTGCAATGGCATTGTAAGATTTTACTTTTAGTAATATTTTGTTTTTATAATGCTCCCAAACAATAACTTGTGTGTTTATTTTAGAACCCGCATTTACATAACCACCTCCTAAACCGGTAGGTAAATCTTTAATTCTGGTTACTAGAAGCATGTCTTTATTTAAAAGGTTTTTAGGTATTTCGTATAAATACGAATCTTTATTGTTATGAACTTTAAATACTCCATCATCTGTTTTTGTCTCTTTTTTTACAAAGTCGGTATATTTTTTTGCTCTTTTCTTTTTAGAAGTTGATGTTTTTGCTGTTGTTTGTTTTTTTAAAATTCTGCTATTTTGTGGTGAGCACGCAAAAAATATTAATAAAGCAAAAGATAAAAAGATTATTTTTTTCATGTGTTGGTTTGTTTAAGTTTAGTATACTAAACTATTAAATTGATTGCAGAATACTCTTATAGGATTGTTAAAAAAAAAGAGCATAAAATTTAACCTTTATGCTCTTTTTATAGATTTTAAACTACTTTTTAATATAAACTCTTATATATTTCAGGATTGTATTCGTGCATAATTTTATATACTTTTTCAAAAATATCTTCTGTAGAGGGTTTTGAAAAATAATCGCCATCTGTACCATAAGCAGGTCTGTGTGCTTTTGCAGATAGAGTACTAGGTTTGCTATCTAAATGTTGGTAGCCATCTTGCACTTCTAAAATTTCTTGTAAAATGTAGGCAGAAGCTCCACCAGGTACATCTTCATCAACCACCAATAATTTATTTGTTTTTGCTAAACTTTTTATACAGTCGTGGTTTAAATCGAATGGTAAAAGACTTTGTGCATCTATAATTTCTACATTAATATTTACTTGTAATAATTCTTTTGCAGCTTCTTCTACCAAGCGCAATGTAGAGCCATAAGAAACTATCGTAATATCTGTACCTTCTTTAATGGTTTCTACTAGTCCAATTGCAGTTTTAAAGTCTCCTAAATTTTTAGGTAATCCTTCTTTAAGTCTGTAACCATTTAAACATTCTATTACTAAAGCTGGTTCATCACCTTCTAACAAGGTGTTGTAAAAACCAGCAGCTTTGGTCATGTTTCTTGGTACCAAAACATGCATACCTCTTACATTGTTAATAATACCACCCATAGGTGAACCTGCATGCCAAATACCTTCTAATCTATGGCCGCGTGTTCTTATAATTAATGGTGCTTTTTGTTTACCAAAACTTCTATAATGTAAAGTAGCTAAATCATCGCTCATTATTTGTAAAGCATACAATAAATAATCTAAATATTGTATTTCTGCAATAGGTCTTAAACCACGCATTGCTAAACCAATTCCTTGTCCAATAATGGTTGCTTCTCTAATACCAGTATCAGAAATTCTAATGTCTCCATATTTTTCTTGTAAACCTTCTAAACCTTGGTTTACATCGCCAATATAACCAGCATCTTCTCCAAAAATTACAACTTCAGGGTGTTTTTTTAAGATAGCGTCAAAATTATCTCTCATGATAATTCTTGCATCTACCATATTTTTTTCTTGTGCATATTGTGGTCGTTTTTCCACAACATTTAATGCACTTAAATTACTTTCACTTAAAAGAAAAGTTGAATATTTTTTTTCAGCGTCTTTTAAACTAGCTTTTATAAAGTTTTGTAACGCTCTTTTTTCGGGAAAATTTTCATCTTTTAGATATCTTAATGTTTTTCTACAAGTAGTTAAAATATCTTTTCTAATAGGTTCTATAATTTTTTCTAAATCGGCTTTATTTTTTTCAATAAATGCGCTGTTTTTACTTTTATTAGCAACTTGCTCTAATAGGTTTACTGCTTTATCTACTTCATCTCTAATTTCGTTACTATAAGCACTCCAGGCATTTCTTTTCGCTGTAGTTACTATCTTTTTGGCTTCTTTTTCTAAAATGATTAAATCTTCTTCAGAATCTACAAAACGTAAAGTTTCTCCATTTTCTGCTTCTAATTCAAACTCTAAAATCCACTTTCTCATTTGAGCAATACAATCATGCTCTTTTTCCCAAAGAAGCCTTTGTTTACCTTTATATCTTTCATGAGAGCCAGAGGTAGAATGTCCTTGAGGTTGTGTTAATTCTTTAACGTGAATTAAAACTGGTACATGTTCTTCTCTAGCTATTTTTCCAGCTTTATTATAAGTATCAATTAATTGTACATAATCCCAGCCATTTACTATTAGAATTTCATAACCATCATGTTTATGGTCTCTTTGAAACCCTTTTAAGACTTCAGAAATACTTTCTTTGGTAGTTTGATGTTTTGCATGAACTGAAATACCATATTCATCATCCCAAACACTCATAACCATAGGTACTTGTAAAACACCTGCAGCGTTAATGGTTTCAAAAAATAAACCTTCGCTTGTACTTGCGTTTCCAATGGTGCCCCAAGCAACTTCATTTCCGTTAATTGAAAAATTAGAGCCGTTTTGAACACTTTTTTCGTTTCTATATATTGTTGATGCTTGAGCTAACCCTAACAAACGTGGCATTTGACCTGCTGTTGGAGAAATGTCTGAACTAGAATTGTATTGTTTTGTTAAATTTTTCCAAGAGCCGTCTTCATTTAAACTATGAGTTGCAAAATGCCCCCCCATTTGTCTACCAGCAGACATAGGTTCTAATTCGATATTTGTGTGTGCATATAAACCTGCAAAAAATTGTTGAGCAGTAAGTTCTCCAATAGCCATCATAAAGGTTTGATCTCTGTAATAACCGGATCTAAAATCTCCTTTTCTAAAGGCTTTTGCCATTGCTAATTGAGGTACTTCTTTACCACCGCCAAAAATACCAAATTTTGCTTTTCCTGTTAAAACTTCACGCCTGCCTAACAAACTGCATTCTCTACTAATTTTAGCAATTTTATAGTCGTTTAAAACCTCTGCTTTAAAATCTTCGAATGAAAGTTCTTTTTTATTTTTAGTAAGCTCTTGTTCTAACATTTAACCTATTTTTTAACTATTACAAAGGTAGTTTTTTTAGTTGATATTTAAAAATATATTAATATATTAAACATTTTGTAATGTTTTTGTGAAAAATTATTCAATTATTAAGAATAATGCAATAAAAACCTTTGTTTTTAATTTTTAGAAAAAACCTCTCCTAAAAAAATTGAAAACCCTACTTATTTCGCCAGTAAAAGTAAATCTTATTTTTTGTGAATAGGATTGTTGAGAAATTTCCCAACCGTTATTGGAGTATAAGGGAAAATAGATTTCAAATATATTGTGTATAAAGTTTAAGCGAATACCATTTTCATACCCAAAAAATACTGGTTTTTGCTTACTTTTTAAAAAAGCAACATCATTATAATACTCTACCCACCTCCAAAGACCAATACTAGAGTTTAAAGACAGCATGTATTGATTTGCAAACCTAGTTGGTAGTACCGTTTTAAAACCACCTTCTGTAATGATATATTGTTGACTAAAAATACCCGAATCTTCTGAACGTCCGTAATAATTTAATTCAAACAAATAATCATTAGCTCTGTCTAAACCGAAACTAAAATAATCGCCATTGGAATTGTTGTGCAAAAAAGCACCTGCAAAAATTCTAAAATCTAATTGGGTGTCTGAGGTTGTTAGTTTTCGGTACCTTATATCTGCAGCTATTTTAGAAAAACTTTTAGAAACCTCTGTGCTAAAAATATACCTGTTTTCTTTTATAATATCTGGATTAATGTAATTGTAACTTACACTGAAAACATTGTAATTGTCTTGGTCTGTTTTTATAGCTGTTGGTGCAACCTCTTTATTGATGTGAACCATTTTTGCTCTAATAAATTCATTTGAAGCATCTCTTAAAGATTTTCTTTTAAAAATTACATCTACATAAGGTATTAAGGAACTGTAAGATAAATCTGGTGCATATTGTAAGGTGCCTCCTACAACACCGTAAGCTATTTTGTAAATACTTGTTTTTTCGAAAAATTGATTGTACAAAACATTAAAAGAGCCATTTACTTTTTGACTTTTTAAAGCAAACCCTGGAGAAACTTTAAACTCTAAATTCCTTTTTATTAAAGGTTTGTTGTGCAATTTAACTCCTAAAATTAATCCGTCGTAAAAATTATAAGAAACAGTAGGCTGGTAAAATAGTTGGTTATAGTCTGGCGCTTTTACATCTTTTATTAATGTAAATTTAAACGGTTTGTTAAAAAAATTCTTTTTGATATTGTAATAATTATCAAACGTATTGTATTCTGGATATATGTTTTCGTAATTTAATGCCAATTGATCAAATTGATTTTTAGCAACAGAAATAGTGGTTTGATCCTTTATATTAGGCAGCCATTTTTTTAAGGTAATTTTATTGTTTTTTAAACCATAAAAAGCTACAGGTGTAGTAATGTTTCTTTTGTTTTTTATGGTAACTTTTAAGCTATCTCCATCTTTTTCAACATCTTCTATTGTGTAGTCTATCTTTTTGTTTGTTTTTAGAAAATCGCCAAAAAACCATTCGACATCTTTCGTGGTATTTTTTTGTAATACATTTTTAAACTCTTTGCTAGAGGCAATTTTGCATTTATTTTTTTGATAAAATTCTTTAATAGATTTGTTTAAAACAGTATCTCCTAAAAAACCTTTCAAATACACAAAACCCAAACCAGCTTTGTATGTATTAACAATTTTTCTATTAAAATTTGATAAAGAATCTGCAGAGGTTGTAAGTGATTGATCTAAAAATTTTCTAGCTGTAAATTGATATACAAAAGGATATTTCTCGTTAAATTTTAGTTTAGAAATATTATATCTTTTTAAAAACCAGGAGTTTGATGCTTTACCCAACAATTTAACTTCTGGGTAATATTGGTTAATATATTCTATTATCAAATAGTTTTGTATACCATCTATCAACCAATATTCTTTTCTGCTGTTTAACAATAAAGATTTTTTGATATATCTTTTAGAGAGTACTTTAAAGAGGGTTAAATCATATGTAAAAACGTCTGAAAAAGGACTAATAAATTCAGGTAATTGGCTTAATCCATAAATGGGGTTTTTCTTACGCATTACCTCGTCTATAAAAATATTTTTTATAGGGAGTTTACCCAGGTGATTTTCTAAAAACTGTAACTCTCTATTTAAAATTTTTTCTGTAAGTTCTTTGCCAATATCTTCTTCTAAAATATTAGTTTGTATAGTATTTTTATCTGTTATGAATTCTTTAAAAGTATTATTTTCTGCAATATTAATGATAACATCTTTTTCGTTTGTACCCTTAAGGTTATATGTGTTTGTTGTTATATTATTTGTTTTAGTTGCTTTTAAACTACTAACTAAATTTAAATGTTTTGGTAGTGTAAAGTGGATGTTAAATGTTGTAAAATCTTCATATAGATCATCTAAATTTAAGTTGCTCATTAATTGCCAACCGTTTTTGTAAATTGCTGGGCTTATATACCAATATCTTAAATTAAATTTATTTTTACTAAAACCGTAATTGGTAAACTTATGGTTGGGTAATTTTACAGAATAGGTTAGTGTAATTTTTTTCTGACTTCCTGGTAATAAAGGGGTGTCTAAAAATAACTCTAAAATGTCTGGCTTGTTCTTTAGTTCGCTATAAACAACACTTTTAAAATCGATAGAAATATTTTTGATAGAAGTATACCCTAAATTCTTTGGATTTGCAAAATAGAGGTCTTTTCTAAAATCTTTAATAAATCTTTTAGCTAAAGGTGTTTTTCTATCTTTAAAACTATTAGGCCAATTATGAAAAAAAAGACGTGTTAAAGTGTCTTTAGAATTATTAAAATATAAAACTTCTTGTTGAATTAAAAGTGTTTTTTTATCTGTGTTTAAACTTGCTTTAATAGTGATGTTGTTTTGTTGCGACATGCAATAAAAACTCCAAAGAAATAGCGTAATAGATATGTAAGTAGATTTTGCCAATTATATTTTAATAAATTTTTTAGGTTTGTTTTTTTAACTTGTTTGTCCATGTGAAGAGCATGAATAAGCAATTAAAAAATAAGACATATTCTTTTAAAAGTCTTTTAAAAGTTTGGTTTTAATTGGTATTTAGAATAAAATTTATTTAAGTGAGCTATCGCTTCTTCTGCAGTATCTACTAATCTAAAAAGATTTAAGTCTTTTTCACTAATACTTCCTTCTTCTAAAAGTGTATTTTTAATCCAATCTAATAAGCTTCCCCAAAACTTTTTACCTACCAAAATTATTGGAAAACGTCCAATTTTATGAGTCTGGATTAAGGTTATTGCTTCAAAAAGTTCATCCATAGTACCAAAACCACCAGGCATTACAATAAAGCCTTGGGAGTATTTTACAAACATTACTTTGCGAACAAAAAAGTAATCGAAATCTAGACTTTTACCTGCGTCAATCCAAGGATTATTGTGTTGTTCAAAAGGAAGATCAATATTTAAACCTACAGAAATTCCTTTGCCTCTGTTTGCACCTTTATTTCCAGCTTCCATAATACCTGGGCCTCCACCTGTAATTACACCATAACCATTTTGAGTTAATTTAAATGCAATTTCTTCTGCTAAAATATAATATGGATGATCTGGTTTTGTTCTTGCAGAACCAAAAATAGATACACAAGGGCCAATTTTACTTAAAGTTTCATAACCCTCTACAAACTCTGCTATAATTTTAAAAATGGCCCAAGAATCGTTTGTTTTTATTTCGTTCCAGGTTTTTTGCTGTAATTTTTCTCTTATTTTTCTATCGTCATTTGTCATTTTAAAAATTTTTTAAAACTAATTTTTTTTAAAATTAGTATGCTAATTTAATTCTTTTTTAAGTACTTTAAGGAGTAATAGTTAATAGTTGAATTAGATTGTTACAATAGTTTCTTTAAAAACTGAGCAGTATAACTTTTTTTATGTAGAGCAACTTCTTCTGGAGTTCCCGTAGTTAGTATTTTACCACCTTTTTTACCACCTTCCATACCAACATCAATAACATAGTCTGCTAATTTTACAACATCTAAATTATGTTCTATAATGAGTACAGTGTTTCCTTTGTTTGCTAATTTATTTAAAACTTCCATGAGAACTCTAATGTCTTCAAAATGAAGACCGGTTGTAGGTTCATCTAAAATATAAAAGGTGTTTCCAGTATCTCTTTTAGAAAGTTCTGCAGCCAATTTTATGCGTTGTGCTTCACCACCAGAAAGAGTGGTAGATTGTTGTCCAAGAGTAATATAACCTAAGCCTACATCTTTAATGGTTTTTAATTTTCTATGTATTTTAGGAATATTTTCAAAGAAATCTGTAGCGTCTTCAATGGTCATATTTAAAACATCAGAAATTGATTTTCCTTTGTATCTAATTTCTAGAGTTTCTCTATTAAAACGCTTTCCCTGGCAAGTTTCGCATTCTACTTGTACATCTGGTAAAAAGTTCATTTCTATTACGCGAACTCCACCACCTTGACAAGTTTCACATCTGCCGCCTTTTACATTAAAAGAAAAACGCCCAGGTTTATAACCACGTATGGCGGCTTCTGGAGTTTTTGCAAACAAGCTTCTAATTTCGTCAAAAGTTTTTGTGTAAGTTGCTGGGTTAGAACGAGGTGTTCTGCCAATTGGAGATTGATCTATATCGATAACTTTGTCTACATGTTCTAAACCTTCAATTTTCTTGTAAGGCATTGGTATTTTTACACCTTTGTATATATGTGCATTTAAAATTGGGTATAAAGTTTCATTAATTAATGTAGATTTTCCACTACCTGAAACCCCAGTTACACAAATCATTTTTCCTAATGGAAATTCTACAGAAACATTTTTTAAATTGTTACCAGATGCACCTTTTAGTTTGATGGTTTTTCCATTTCCTTCTCTTCTTTTAGCAGGAACTTCAATTTTCTTTTTCCCTGTAATATAATCTGCAGTTAATGTTCTTTGTTTTTTAAGCTCTTTAAAAGTGCCTGCAGAAACAATTTCTCCTCCATGTCTTCCTGCTCCTGGGCCAATATCAAAAACAAAATCGGCATTTTCTATCATGTCTTGGTCATGTTCTACCACCAAAACTGAGTTACCAATATCTCTTAATTTTACTAAAGAATCTATAAGTTTTTGATTATCTCTTTGATGTAAACCAATACTAGGTTCATCTAAAATATATAAAACGCCCACAAGCTGAGAGCCAATTTGTGTAGCCAAACGTATTCTTTGTGCTTCTCCGCCAGAAAGCGATTTAGAAGTCCTGTCTAAAGTTAGATAATCTAAGCCAACATCCAGTAAAAACTGAATTCTAGTTCTTATTTCTTTTAGAATTTCTGTGGCAATTGTAATTTGTTTTTTAGATAATTTTTTTTCTATAGTTTTAAACCAGGAAGCTAATTCAGTCACATCCATTTGTGCTAAATCGCTTATGTTTTTATCTAAAATTTTAAAATGAAGCGCTTCTTTTTTTAAACGTTTGCCTTTACAGTTAGAACATGTAACTTCATCCATATAGTTTTTTGCCCAACGTTTAATAGATGTACTTTCTGCGTGATCATATTGATTTGTAATAAAGGCGATAATACCTTCAAAATCTATTTTATAATTTCTTCGAACGCCAACAGTTTTAGATGCGATTTCAAAAGATTCGTTTCCGCCATTTAAAATAATTTCTAAGGCTTGTTTTGGAATATTTTTTATTGGGTCTGTTAATGTAAATTGATAACGCTCTGCAATGTTTTGAATTTGTTTAAAAATCCAACTATTTTTTTGTTCTCCTAAAGGTGCAATTCCACCATTTTTAATAGAAATAGCATCATTGGGTATTACTTTTTTTAGGTTGATCTCATTGGTAATTCCTAACCCGTTGCAAGAACTACAAGCGCCTTTTGGCGAGTTAAAAGAAAATGTATTCGGTTCTGGATTTGGATAGGCAATTCCTGTGGTTGGACACATTAATTCTCTACTAAAATAGCGAGGTTCATTCGTATCTACATCGATAACCATCATGATATTGTTGCCAGAATACAAGGCGGTTTTTATGGTTTCGTCTAAACGTTTGCCTATAGAATTGTTTACAGCCAATCTATCAATTACAACCTCAATATCATGAGTTTTGTAACGATCTAATTTCATGCCTTTTTCTAACTCTCTTATTTCTCCATCAACACGAACTCTTACAAAACCTTGTTTAGAAATTTGTTCAAAAAGTTCACGATAGTGTCCTTTTCTAGACTTAATTAAAGGTGCTAAGACGGCTATTTTTTTTCCGTTAAAATCCTTTAAAATTAATTGTTTTATTTGCTCATCAGAATAACTTACCATTTTTTCGTTGGAGTTGTAAGAATAAGCATCTGCAGCTCTTGCAAATAAAAGTCGTAAAAAATCGTAAATTTCTGTAATTGTTCCCACTGTAGAACGCGGGCTTTTATTGGTGGTTTTTTGCTCAATAGAAATTACTGGCGATAAACCATCAATTTTATCTACATCAGGTCTTTCTAAACCACCTAAAAACTGTCTTGCATAGGCAGAAAAAGTTTCAATGTAGCGTCTTTGTCCTTCAGCATAAATGGTGTCAAAAGCTAAAGATGATTTTCCACTACCACTTAAACCTGTTATTACAACGAGTTTTTCACGAGGAATTTTTACATCAATATTTTTTAAATTGTGTGCTCTTGCTCCGTAAACTTCTATAAATTCTTGCTCTTTCAAATGTGGGTTTTTTCAGAAAAAAGCAAAGTTAATCAATAGATATTTAATTTCTATACCAAACTATAAACCTTTAACAATGTTTTTATGTGAAAGGAGTTGTTTTTTTATTGAAAAAACTCTAATAAATAGTATCTTGCCGTATATTTTAATAAAAATGATCAATACCCTAAGACATTATTTTGAAAGAAATGGTTTTGGTGTTTTTTCTAGATTGGCAGATAGATTAGGCATGAGAGCTGTAAACGTACGTTTGTTTTTTATTTATGTTACATTTTTTACAGTAGGTTTGTCTTTTGGTTTGTATTTGACTATGGCATTTTTATTAAAATTAAAAGATAAAATTTACACAAAAAGAAGTTCGGTTTTCGACTTATAAAATATGCCAATTCTACAATCTAAAATAAAAAGAATAGCCATTTTGGTAACCTCTGTATTAGCCATTGGTATTATGGGGTATATGGGTTTGTCTAATTACAATTTTATAGATGCTGTTTACATGACTGTAATTACAGTAACAACAGTGGGCTTTGGAGAACTCAAACCTTTTTCTCCAGAAGAAAAAGTATTTACAATTTTTTTAATTTTAACCAGTATTACCCTTTTTGGTTATGCAGTTTCTGCATTTTCAGAATATTTGGTAAGCGGTAAATTATTTGAACATTTTAAACACAGAAAAGTGGAGAAGCAAATAGGATATTTAAAAGGCCATACTATTGTTTGTGGTTTTGGTAGAAACGGTAAACAAGCCATTGTAAAGTTAAATAATTACAACAAGAAATTTGTTGTTGTAGAAAAAGACAAAGAAATTGTCGATTTTTTAGACTCAGAAAATATTTTAAACATAGAAGGTGATGCAACTTTAGACGAAACTTTACTAAAAGCGGGTATTAAAAATGCATCGTTTTTAATTACAGCCTTGCCTTCTGATGCTAATAATTTATTTGTTGTTTTAACAGCAAGTCAGTTAAATAAAAATTGTACAATTATTAGTAGAGCCTCTAACGAATCTTCTTACAGTAAACTTAAAATTGCAGGTGCAAATAATGTTATTATGCCAGATAAATTAGGAGGTAATCACATGGCGTCTTTAGTTACTACACCAGATGTTATTGAGTTTGTAGATCGTTTAACAATAGAAGGAGAAACTACTGCGAATTTAGAAGAAATCGCTGTAGATGATTTACCAAAAAAATACATTAATCAAACTATTTTAGATTTAGATTTAAGAAGACAAACAGGTTGTACAGTTATTGGCTTTAAAAATCCTGATAAGGATTATGTAATAAACCCAGAAGCAGATATAAAATTAATTGAAGGCTCACATTTAATAGTTTTAGGAAGACCAGAACAAATTATAAAACTTAGACAGTTATTTTAATGAAAAAAGTAATTATAACAGGTAGTAATGGGTTGTTAGGGCAATCTTTGTTAGAGTTATTGTTACAAGAAAAAGAAAACTACCAAGTTTTTGGTTTTTCTAGAGGAAAAAATAGAACTGGTAGAACCGATTTCGATTATGTTTCTATTGATATTACTGATAAAAACCGTCTAAAGAACGAAGTAGAAAAAATAAACCCTGATTTTATTATAAACACAGCGGCAATGACGCAGGTAGATGATTGCGAAACCAATAAAAAAGCCTGTGATACTTTAAATGTAGACGTTGTAAAATGGTTGGCAGAAATATCATCAACTATAAATTGCCATTTAATACAAATTTCTACAGATTTTATTTTTGATGGTAAAAAAGGATATTATAAAGAAACAGATGCGCCCAATCCTTTAAGCTATTATGGCTTGTCTAAATTAAAATCAGAAGAGGTGTTAACCAATTCAACCATAGATTTTACAATTTTAAGAACCATTTTAGTGTATGGTAAGGTGTACAATATGAGTAGAAACAACATTGTGCTTTGGGTAAAAAAAATGTTAGAAAACCAACAAGAAATCACCATTGTAGATGATCAATATAGAATGCCAACTTATGTGGTAGATTTAGCAATGGCTTGTAAAATTGCTATCGATAAAAAAGCGATAGGAATTTTTAATATAGCATCCAATACATTATTAAGTGTTTATCAAATTGCGCAAGAAATTGCCAATTGTTTTGGTTTAAATAAAAACTTTATACAACCAATTTCAACTGCAACTTTAAATCAAACAGCACCAAGACCTGCAAAAACAGGTTTCGATTTAACCAAAACAAATTCACAATTAAGTTTCTACCCTAAATCCTTTACAGAAGACTTAAAAAGGTTTAAAGAACAATTAATAAAAACCACATTTAACTCATAAAAGTTGTTAAAAGCGCAATTTTTTATGATATTGCAAGCCACTAATTAAAAAACAATTAAACATATTATGAAGAAAAAATTTCTTTCGTTAATGCTTTTAGTATTTCCAATGATATCATTTGCACAAAGTACAACAGATAGCATTGATGCTACTTTTAAAAATTATACAGGCTGGTTTGTAGATGCTATTTTTTATGAAATTCCGTTTTCTGATACCTTTCAAATACCATGGGTATTAATTGTATTAATTGGTGGTGCTTTATTTTTTACAATTTATTTTAAGTTTATCAATTTTACAGGTTTTTTAACAGCGATACAGGTCGTTAGAGGTAAGTATGAAGATATAGAAAAACATGGTGTAGATAATCTTTATGGTGAAAATGCTCAACAAAAAATTGTAGATGAAGAAAATAATGAAAAAGCATATGGAGATCAAACTCCAGGCGGCGATTTAATTGAAACAATTAGAGATGAAAGTGCTGATGGTGAAGTTTCTCACTTTCAAGCCTTAACGGCAGCATTATCTGCTACAGTTGGTTTAGGTAATATTGCTGGTGTAGCAGTAGCTTTATCCATTGGTGGGCCAGGAGCCACATTTTGGATGATAGTTGCTGGTCTTTTAGGAATGGCATCAAAATTTGCAGAATGTACATTAGGGGTAAAATATAGAGATGTTGGTGAAGATGGTACTGTTTATGGAGGTCCAATGTACTATTTAACCAAAGGATTAAAAGAAAAAGGAGCTGGTGTTTTTGGTAAAGTTTTAGCTGTACTATTTGCAATCTTTGTAATTGGAGGTTCATTTGGTGGTGGAAACATGTTTCAAGCAAACCAAGCAGCCGCACAGTTTACAAAATTATTTGAACTAACAGGACCAAATGCAGGTTTGTATTTTGGTATAGTAATGGCTGTTTTAGTAGCAGTTGTAATTATTGGAGGTATTAAAAGAATTGCTTCTGTAACAGAAAAAGTAGTGCCTTTTATGGCGGGTATTTATGTGTTAGCGGCTTTAATTATCTTGTTTGCTAATTTTAGTTTAATAGACGATGCCTTTGCTTTAATTTATGAAGGTGCCTTTTCTGGTTTAGGGATAGCAGGTGGTTTAATTGGGGTGATGATACAAGGTATACGTAGAGGAGCATTTTCTAACGAAGCTGGTGTGGGATCTGCAGCAATTGCACACTCTGCAGTAAGAACTAAATACCCTGCAAGTGAAGGGATTGTTGCTTTATTAGAACCCTTTGTAGATACAGTAGTAATTTGTACTATGACTGCCTTGGTAATTATTATAACAAATTTCGATGGTCAGTTTATGCAATATGGAGTAGAAATTAAAGAAGGTGTAGAGTTAACAGCTATAGCGTTCGATTCTGTAATACCTCATTTCTCTGTAGTGTTAACAATTGCAGTAATACTATTCGCGTTTTCTACAATGATTTCTTGGTCTTACTATGGTATGCAAGGTTGGAAATTCTTATTCGGAAAAGGTAAAATTACAGATTTAGTTTATAAAGTATTATTTTTAATGTTTGTTGTTGTGGGGGCATCTATTAGTTTAGGAGCAGTAATCGACTTTTCTGACGCTATGATTTTTGCAATGGTAGTACCAAACATTATTGGTGTAATTATGTTATCTCCAGTTATTAAGAAAGAGCTTAGTAAATACATGAATGCTATCAACAAAAAAGAAGAAGCAATAGAAGATGGTGCTGTTGATATCAATGAGCATATGTAAAAAACAATTTATATGAAATTATTAAAATCCCATTTCTGGTATAACAAAAGCCAAAGAAATGGGATTTTTCTTTTAGTAATAATTATTTTGATTTTTCAAGCAATTATTTTCTTTACAGACTTTTCTTCTGAAGGAAAAATTGATATGAACTCTCCAGAAGTAGTAGCATTTCGAAACCAAATTGATAGTTTAAAAAGAATTGAACTAGAGCATAGAAAACCTAAAAGATATCCTTTCAACCCCAATTACATAACAGACTATAAAGGAGAACAATTAGGAATGTCTTTAAAAGAGATAGATCGTTTGTTAACTTTCAGGAAAACGAATAAGTTTATAAATTCAAAAGAAGAATTTCAAAAAGTAACCAAAGTCTCAGACACCTTACTAAATAAAATTGCTCCATATTTTAAATTTCCAGATTGGGTAGTGGAAAGAAATAAAAATCTACAGAGCGGTATAAATACAATTACTAGTAAAACAAAAAAATATAGAGGAAATTCATACCACAATACCCCTAAACATATAATAACATCAGCAGATATTAATAAGGCTTCACAAGAAGATTTTAAAACTATATATGGTGTAGGAGAGAAGTTGTCAGAAAGAATTATTAAGTATCGTTCTAAATTACAAGGATTTTCTTTGAACAGTCAACTCTTTGAAGTGTGGGGTTTAAAAAAAGAAGTGGCAGAAAAGGTATTAAAAACTTTTAAAATTATAGAAAAGCCAATCATAAAAAAAGAGAACGTAAACATAGTAACATTCAGGCAATTATTAAAAAATCCATATATAGATTACGAGCTTTGTAAAAAGATTTTAGATTACAGAGATCAAGTTGCTGAACTTCAAGATATAAAAGAATTAATAAATATCAAGGGTTTTCCTGTAGATAAATATGACAGAATAGTCTTATATTTGGTGGCTGAATAAACAACTAAAAAAAGCACTGAATGAAAAGTATGTATTTTACAGAAGAGCATGAAGCTTTTCGTGCAAGTTTCAAAGATTTTTTACAAAAAGAAGTAGTTCCTTATGTAGAAAAATGGGAGAAAACCGGAAGTATAGAACGTTTCATTTGGAAAAAATTTGGAGAAATGGGCTACTTTGGTTTATCTACTCCAGAAGAATATGGTGGTTTAAATCTAGACCTTTTTTACACAGTTGTTTTTTTAGAAGAAATGCAAAAAATAAATTCAGGGGGTTTTGCTGCAGCAATGTGGGCTCATGAGTATTTAGCAATGACGCACTTAAACAAAGAAGCAAGCGAAGCAATAAAACAAAAATATTTAGTACCAAGTGTAGAGGGTGATAAAATCGGTTGTTTATGTGTAACAGAACCATTTGGTGGTTCAGACGTTGCAGGCATGCGTTCTACAGCTATAAAAAAAGGAGATAAATATATTTTAAATGGCTCTAAAACATTTATTACAAATGGTGTTTATTCAGACTATTTAATTGTAGCTGCAAAAACAGACCCATCAGAAAAATATAAAGGGATTAGTATTTTTGTGGTAGATAGAAATACGAAAGGTGTATCTGCAACCAAACTAGACAAATTAGGTTGGCGTGCATCAGACACCGGAGAAATTGCTTTCGATAACGTAGAAATTCCCCAAGAAAATTTATTAGGCGAAGAAGGGAAAGGCTTTCCATATATTATGCAACATTTTGCCTTAGAAAGGCTTTTAATGGGAGTAAATGCACATGCAAGAGCAGAGTTTGCAGTAGATTACGTTATTAAATACATGCAAGAAAGAGTTGCGTTTGGTAAGTCTTTAGATAAATTTCAAGCACTTAGGCACAAAATTGCAGAAATGGCAAGTAGAGTAGATATGTGTAGAGAGTACAACTACTCTATAGCAAAAAGATTAGACCAAGGTAACTATGTTGTAAAAGAAGCAAGTATGTCTAAGCTATTATCAACAAAAATGGCAGACGAAGTTATTTACGATGCCTTACAGTTATTAGGTGGTTATGGTTATATGGAAGAATATCCAATGGCTCGTTTGTTAAGAGATAGTAGGTTAGGCCCAATAGGAGGAGGTACTTCTGAAATTTTAAAAGAAATTATCGCAAAAATGGTAATTGATGGTAAAGAGTATAAGCCAGCAACGTAGTTTTCATAATTAGCCTTTTTGCGAAAATAATTCTTACGTTATCGCAAAAATGGTAATTGATGGTAAAGAGTATAAGCCAGCAACCTAGTTTTTATAATTAGCCTTTTTGCGAAAATAATTCTTATGTTATCGCAAAAATGGTAATTTAGTGTAAAAAGTTCATGTTAGTGAGGTAATTTTCATCTTCCTAAAAACTAAAAACTAAAAACTAAAAACTAAAAACTAAAAACTAAAAAGTAACAACTAACAACTAATTATTTGGGCGTTCCCTAAAGGTCGGGCTTTACGTTATATCTTTTTTTTAATTTGAACTTATTTTAGTATTTTTTTATTAAAAAGCTTATTGTCATGTGAATTGCAACTTTTATATTTTATAAAAAAAAAGGATGCCACTTCAATCCCTAACGCGTAACGTTTTTAAAATAAAATCAATAAAAAAATTGTAATTCATAATTAATAACTACATTTGCAGTCCAAAAAATAAAAACAAATAGTTTAATTACTATAAAAATATAAAGATACTTATGAAGGGAGGTGCCAACTTATGTTAATTATACCAGTAAAAGATGGAGAGAATATAGATAGAGCGTTAAAGCGTTACAAAAGAAAGTTTGACAGAACAAAAACAATGAAAAACTTACGTAACAGAAAAAACTTTACAAAGCCGTCTGTAGCTAAAAGAGCTCAAAGAATCAAAGCATCTTACGTTCAAAGATTAAGAACACAAGAAGAAGTAGGTTAGTGAAACTCAATTTTGAAAAGACCAAAGGTCGCATTCAAAATTGTAAGTTGAACTAATCCCGATTTTACATCGGGATTTATACAAATAAATCTCATGCACAACATGTATGAGATTTTTTTTTGCATTTATTTTGAAAAGACCAAAGGTCGCATTCAAAATTGTAAGTTGAACTAATCCCGATTTTACATCGGGATCTATAAATATAAACCTCATACAAAATTTGTATGAGGTTTTTTCTTGTGTCTAATTTAAAAAGACCAAAGGTCGTATTCAAAATTGTAAGTTGAACTAATCCCGGTTTTACATCAGAGTTTTAGCTTAAAATAATAATCCGTAGAATTTATTTCTAGGGATTTTTTTATATACAAAATTTTGTAGCTTTACACAAACAACAACAAATACTGTGATACAGTCTTTCTTAGAATATTTGTCTTTAGAAAAAAAATATGCTACACATACTATAACAGCCTATAAAAACGATTTACTAGCGTTTAAAGATTTTATAGAAACAGAGTATAAGGTAGAAGATTTAGCAGAGGTGCATTATCCACAAATTAGAACTTGGATAGTTGCTTTGGTAAATCAAAAAATAACTAATAGAAGCATAAATAGAAAAATTAGTTCGCTAAAATCATTCTATAAATTTCTTCAAAAAACAGCACATATAGAAAAAAATCCATTAGCAAAACATAAATCCTTAAAAACACCCAAAAAAGTACAAGTACCATTTACAGTAAAAGAAGTAAATAATGCTATAAATAGTTTTACAGAAGAAGACAATTTTACAAGCTTAAGAAATAAACTTTTAATAGAACTTTTATACTCTACAGGAATTAGAAGAATAGAACTCATTAACTTAAAAGAAAGAGATATAAACCTTATAGACAAAACAATAAAAGTTCTAGGAAAAAGAAATAAAGAAAGGTATGTGCCTTTGTTAGCTTCAGTAATTCAACTATTAAAGAGTTATCAAGAAGAAAAAAATAAAATTTCAGTAAAATCAGAATACCTATTTATAACATCAAAAGGAAATAAAATATACGAAACACTTGTTTATAGAATTATAAATTCTTATTTTAGTAGAGTCTCAGAAAAGGTAAAAAAGAGTCCTCATATATTAAGACACTCTTTTGCAACCCACCTTTTAAACGAAGGTGCAGATTTAAATTCTGTAAAAGAACTACTAGGGCATTCGTCCTTAGCCTCAACACAAGTCTATACGCACAATAGTCTTGATGCAATAAAAAAAGTGTATAACCAAGCTCATCCAAAGAGCGTAAAAAAAAGATAACGTATGAAAGTATTCTCCCAATCCGTAAATTTTAATGCAGATCACAAGTTAATTGAGTTTGTAAAAACAAAAGTTTCAGCCTTATCAAAATTTCACGACAAAATTGTAGATGCAGAAGTTTTTTTAAAAGTTCAAAATACAAGCGATAAAGAAAATAAAATTACAGAAGTTAAAATAAATATTCCAGGTAAAGAATTAATCATAAAAAGAGAAACAAAGACTTTTGAAGAAGGTATTAATTTAGCTGTAGAAAACCTTAAAAGACAGCTCAAAAGATCCAAAGAAAAACAAAGAGATTCATTAATATCATAAAATGATAAAAAAAAGTAAAAAAAAATTATAAAAAGTTTTAGAATATAAAAAAACTTTATACATTTGCAGTCCGTTAGAAATAGCGGATTGTTTTTTTGTTAAAACAGCCGATGTAGCTCAGCTGGCTAGAGCAGCTGATTTGTAATCAGCAGGTCGTGGGTTCGAGTCCCTCCATCGGCTCTAAAGTAAAATAAATTGCAAATGCAATTTAGTTCATTGAAATAGTAAATGAAAGGGGAGATACTCAAGCGGCCAACGAGGACGGACTGTAACTCCGTTGACTATGTCTTCGCAGGTTCGAATCCTGCTCTCCCCACAATTTACATATTGCGAAAGTAGCTCAGTTGGTAGAGCGTCAGCCTTCCAAGCTGAATGTCGCCGGTTCGAACCCGGTCTTTCGCTCAAATAATTTACGAGTTACGAAACAAGAAATACAAATCGTAAATCTAAATCGGCAGTAGTAAATTAATTGCCGATGTAGCTCAGTTGGTAGAGCGCATCCTTGGTAGGGATGAGGTCATGGGTTCAAATCCCATCATTGGCTCACTTTAAAAAGTATTATTAGACACTAAATATATTTAAACTAAGAATTAAAATTAATAATTATGGCAAAAGGAACTTTTGACCGTTCGAAACCACACTTAAACATTGGTACTATCGGACACGTAGATCACGGTAAAACTACTTTAACTGCGGCTATTACTAAAGTATTAGCTGATGCAGGTTTCTCTGAAGCTAGATCTTTTGATCAGATTGATAATGCTCCAGAAGAAAAAGAAAGAGGTATTACAATTAACACTTCTCACGTAGAATATCAAACAGCTAACCGTCACTATGCTCACGTAGACTGTCCAGGTCACGCGGATTATGTAAAGAACATGGTAACAGGTGCTGCTCAAATGGATGGTGCTATATTAGTAGTTGCGGCTACAGATGGTCCTATGCCACAAACTAGAGAGCATATTTTATTAGGTCGTCAGGTAGGTATTCCACGTATCGTTGTTTTCTTAAACAAAGTTGATATGGTAGACGATGAGGAGCTTTTAGAATTAGTAGATATGGAGGTTAGAGAATTATTATCTTTCTATGATTATGATGGAGATAATGGTCCTGTTGTTTCTGGTTCTGCTTTAGGAGCTTTAAATGGTGAGCAAAAATGGGTTGATACTGTTTTAGAATTAATGGAATCTTGTGATGCTTGGATTGAAGAGCCAACAAGAGAAGTTGATAAAGATTTCTTGATGCCAATTGAAGATGTATTCTCTATTACTGGTCGTGGAACTGTAGCTACAGGTCGTATCGAAACAGGTATTGCAAACACAGGTGATCCAGTTGAGATTATTGGTATGGGTGCAGAAAAATTAACTTCTACAATTACAGGTATCGAAATGTTCCGTCAAATCCTAGATAGAGGTGAGGCAGGAGATAACGCAGGTATCTTGTTAAGAGGTATAGAAAAAACACAAATCAAAAGAGGAATGGTAATCTGTAAGCCAGGTTCTGTAACTCCACACGCTAAATTCAAAGCAGAGGTTTATGTTTTAAAGAAAGAAGAAGGTGGTCGTCATACGCCATTCCATAATAACTACCGTCCACAGTTCTATGTAAGAACTACAGATGTAACAGGTACTATTAACTTACCTGATGGAGTTGAAATGGTAATGCCAGGTGATAACTTAACAATAACAGTAGACTTAATACAGCCGATTGCATTAAATGTAGGTTTACGTTTCGCTATCCGTGAAGGTGGTAGAACTGTAGGAGCTGGTCAAGTAACTGAATTATTAGATTAAGAGTAACTTAATTTACTAATTATAATTTAAAAGGGTGTCCCGATTTTTTCGGGATGCCTTTATAAATGAAATAATAAACGGGTTTAGCTCAGTTGGTAGAGCACTGGTCTCCAAAACCAGGTGTCGGGAGTTCGAGTCTCTCAATCCGTGCAAAATATAAAAGTAAGATGAACTTTATACAATATATCAAAGATTCTTTTGAAGAGTTAAATAATCACATGACTTGGATCTCAAAAGAAGAAGCTCAAAAAACTACTGTAACTGTAGCTGTTTTTACAATATTATTTGCATTAGCTGTAGCAGGTATAGATTATGTTTTTCAAACTGGGTTAGATAACTTTTTCAAATTATTTTAATAATAAATTATGGCTGATTCAGTGATGAAATGGTATGTTGTTAGAGCCATTGGAGGACAAGAAAATAAAGTGAAAGCTTACATAGAAACAGAAATTTCTAGAGTAGGTTTATCAGATTACGTAAACCAAGTAATTGTACCAACAGAAAAAGTTGTACAAATTAGAAATGGTAAAAAAGTAAACAGAGAAAGAGTTTATTTTCCAGGGTACATAATGGTAGAGGCTAATCTTTCAGGAGAAGTACCTCACGTTATAAAAGCAATAACTGGTGTTATTGGTTTTTTAGGTGAAACCAAAGGTGGTGAACCTGTTCCAATGAGAAAATCAGAAGTGAATAGAATGCTAGGTAAAGTTGATGAACTTTCTGTGCAAGATGAAAATATTGCAATTCCATTTAACGTTGGAGAAACAGTAAAAGTTGTAGATGGTCCATTTAACGGATTTGACGGAACTATAGAAAAAGTAAATGAAGAAAAGCGTAAGCTTGAGGTAATGGTGAAAATATTCGGAAGAAAAACACCATTAGAATTAAGCTATATGCAAGTAGAAAAGATATAATTGTTACACAAATATATATCGATTTATTTTTTGGCTTCCAACTTAAAATAAATCATTAAACATTTTTAAAATGGCAAAAGAAGTTAGTAAAGTAGTTAAGTTACAAGTAAGGGGAGGCGCAGCGAATCCATCGCCGCCGGTTGGACCCGCTTTAGGTGCTGCTGGTGTTAACATTATGGAGTTCTGTAAACAGTTTAATGCAAGAACGCAAGACAAACAAGGTAAAGTTTTACCTGTTGTTATTACTGTTTTCAAAGACAAATCGTTTGATTTTGTTGTAAAAACTCCTCCTGCAGCAGTTCAGTTACTAGAAGCGGCCAAAATTAAAAAAGGTTCAGGAGAACCAAACAGAAAAAAAGTAGCATCTGTTACTTGGGATCAAATTAAAGTAATCGCAGAAGACAAAATGGTAGATTTAAATGCCTTTGAAGTTACTTCAGCTATGAAAATGATTGCAGGTACAGCACGTTCTATGGGATTAACAGTAAAAGGTAATGCACCAGCATAAACTTTATAAAAAGTAGTAAAATGGCAAAATTAACAAAAAAGCAAAAAGAAGCTTACGCAAAGTTAGATAGCTCTAAATCTTATGATTTAGCTGCTGCTTCAGCGCTAGTCAAAAACATTACTAATGTAAAGTTTGATGCATCTGTAGATTTGGCAATACGTTTAGGAGTAGATCCACGTAAAGCTAATCAAATGGTTAGAGGTGTAGTAACATTACCTCACGGAACTGGTAAAGATGTAAAAGTTTTAGCATTGGTAACTCCAGATAAAGAAGCAGAAGCTACAGCAGCTGGCGCAGATTATGTGGGATTAGATGAATACCTTCAAAAAATTAAAGGAGGATGGACAGATGTAGACGTTATTATAACAATGCCTAGTGTTATGGGTAAATTAGGTCCTTTAGGTAGAGTTTTAGGTCCTAGAGGTTTAATGCCTAACCCAAAAACAGGTACTGTAACAATGGATGTTGCAAAAGCTGTTCAAGATGTAAAAGCTGGTAAAATCGACTTTAAAGTTGATAAAACAGGTATTGTTCATGCGGCAATTGGAAAAGTATCTTTTGATGCAAAGAAAATTGAAGAAAATGCAAATGAATTATTACAAACAATTATGAAATTGAAACCTACAACTGCAAAGGGTACATATGTAAAAAGTGTATTTATGTCTAGTACAATGAGTCCTAGTGTAGCTGTTGAGTTTAAATCTGTTTAATACGTTAAAACTTATAATTATGACTAGAGAAGAGAAATCACAAGTAATACAAGATTTAACAGCAACATTAGCAGATACTAATACTTTATATTTAGCAGATATTTCTGGTTTAGATGCAGGAACTACCTCTAATTTACGTAGAGCTTGTTTTAAAGCAGGTATTCAGCTATCAGTTGTAAAAAATACTTTACTTGCAAAAGCAATGGAAGCTTCAGACAAAGATTTTGGAGACTTACCAACAGTATTAAAAGGAAACACTTCTATGATGATTTCAGAAGCAGCAAATGCTCCTGCAAAATTAATCAAAGAATTTAGAAAAAAATCTAAAGATAGACCATTATTAAAAGGGGCTTTTGCAGAAGAGTCTATTTATATTGGAGATGAACAATTAGATGCTTTAGTAGATATTAAATCTAGAGAAGAACTTATTGGAGAAATCATTGGATTATTACAGTCTCCTGCTAAAAATGTTGTTTCAGCATTACAATCAGGTGGACAAACACTTTCAGGTATTATTAAAACTTTATCTGAAAAATAATTACGCGCACAAATAAACTAAAATAAACAAAATTTTTAAAAACAATTAAAATGGCAGATTTAAAAGATTTCGCAGAACAATTAGTTAACTTAACAGTAAAAGAAGTTAACGAATTAGCTACTATCTTAAAAGATGAGTATGGTATTGAGCCTGCAGCAGCAGCAGTAGCAGTAGCAGGACCAGCAGCAGGTGGTGCTGACGGTGGTGCAGATGAGCAAACAGAATTTGATGTAATCTTAAAAGCAGCAGGTGGTTCTAAACTTGCAGTTGTAAAATTAGTTAAAGAATTAACTGGTTTAGGATTAAAAGAAGCTAAAGGTATCGTAGATAGCGCACCAGCTGCAGTTAAAGAAGGTGTTTCTAAAGACGAAGCTGAAGGTTTAAAAGCATCTTTAGAAGAAGCAGGAGCTGAGGTAGAGCTTAAGTAAGCTATTACTCCCGATTTCGAATTATCGAAAAACGGGAAAACAAATTTAGGTTTAGGTACTAAAAATAACAGTTTTTAGGCCTAAACCATTTTGTGTATATATTCGTTCTTTATTTTAATTCAGATTTTAATCAAAAAAATATTCTCTTTTGGCAACGAAAAACACTACTGAAAGAATCAACTTCGCAACTTCTCAAATGATAAAAGAATATCCAGACTTTTTGGATATTCAGGTAAAATCTTTTCAAGATTTTTTCCAACTTCAAACAAAGGCAGAAGAAAGAGGTGAAGAAGGTTTGTACAAAACCTTTATGGATAACTTTCCAATTACAGATACAAGAAATCAATTCGTATTAGAATTTTTAGACTACTTTGTAGACCCACCAAGATACTCTATACAAGAATGTATAGAAAGAGGTCTTACACACAGTGTTCCTCTAAAGGCACGTTTAAAATTATACTGTACAGATCCAGAACACGAAGATTTCGAAACTATTGTACAAGACGTATATCTTGGTACAATTCCTTACATGACAAACTCTGGTACCTTTGTAATTAATGGTGCAGAGCGTGTGGTGGTTTCTCAATTACACAGATCTCCTGGTGTATTCTTTGGGCAATCTTTCCATGCAAACGGTACAAAATTATATTCTGCAAGAGTTATTCCTTTTAAAGGATCTTGGATAGAATTCGCTACCGATATCAATCAAGTAATGTATGCTTATATTGATAGAAAGAAAAAATTACCAGTAACAACATTATTTAGAGCCATTGGGTTCGAGAGAGATAAAGATATATTAGAAATTTTTGATCTTGCAGAAGAAGTAAAAGTTTCTAAAGCTGGATTAAAAAAAGTATTAGGTAGAAAACTTGCGGCTAGAGTTTTAAAAACTTGGCATGAAGATTTCGTAGATGAAGATACAGGAGAAGTTGTATCAATCGAAAGAAACGAAATTGTTTTTGATCGTGATACAATCTTAGAAAAAGACCATATTGATGAAATAATTGATGCAGGTGCCAAAACAGTATTACTTCATAAAGAAGATAATCAAATGGCAGATTATGCAATTATTCATAACACATTACAAAAAGATCCTACAAACTCAGAAAAAGAAGCTGTAGAACATATCTATAGACAATTACGTAATGCAGAACCGCCAGATGAGGAAACTGCAAGAGGTATTATAGATAAGTTATTCTTCTCTGAACAACGTTATAATTTAGGTGAAGTTGGTCGTTTTAGAATGAACACAAAACTTCAGTTAGATGTTGATATGGATCAAAAAGTATTAACAAAACTAGATATTATTACAATTATCAAGTTTTTAATACAATTGATCAACTCTAAAGCAGAGGTAGATGATATTGATCACTTATCTAACAGACGTGTAAGAACTGTAGGAGAGCAATTAGCCGGTCAGTTTGGTGTTGGTTTAGCACGTATGGCTAGAACAATACGTGAGCGTATGAATGTACGTGATAACGAAGTGTTTACACCAATCGATTTAATTAATGCAAAAACATTATCATCTGTAATTAACTCATTCTTTGGTACCAACCAATTATCTCAATTTATGGACCAAACCAATCCATTAGCAGAGATTACTCACAAGCGTAGATTATCTGCACTTGGACCAGGTGGTTTATCTAGAGAAAGAGCAGGTTTTGAGGTGCGTGACGTACACTATACACACTATGGTCGTTTATGTCCGATTGAAACCCCAGAGGGACCAAACATTGGTTTAATTTCTTCTCTATCAGTATTTGCTAAGGTAAATAATTTAGGGTTTATAGAAACTCCTTACAGAAAAGTAGAAAACGGTGTTGTAGCTGGTAAAGAGCCTATTTATTTAAGTGCAGAAGAAGAAGAAGGTATGAAAATTGCCCAATCTAATTTAGAACTTAAAGAAGATGGCGCTATTGTTTTAGATAGAGTTATTGCTCGTGAAGAAGGAGATTTCCCTGTTGTTAATCCTGAAGAGATTAATTATATGGATGTGGCTCCAAATCAAATTGCCTCTATATCTGCATCTTTAATACCATTTTTAGAGCATGATGATGCAAACCGTGCATTAATGGGATCTAACATGATGCGTCAAGCAGTACCATTATTACGCCCAGAATCTCCTATTGTAGGAACTGGTTTAGAAAGAAGAGTTGCAAAAGATTCTCGTATTTTAATAAATGCAGAAGGAGAAGGTGTAGTAGAATATGTAGATGCAAATAAAATAACCATTAAGTACGATAGAACAGAAGAAGAAAAAATGGTAAGTTTTGATTCTGATCAAGTTTCTTACGACTTAATTAAGTTTAGAAAAACCAACCAAGGTACTTCTATTAACCTGAAACCAATTGTAGAAAAAGGAGACAGAGTTACAGAAGGTCAAGTACTTTGTGAAGGTTATGCAACACAAAAAGGAGAATTAGCTTTAGGTAGAAATATGAAAGTAGCCTTTATGCCTTGGAAAGGGTATAACTTTGAGGATGCAATTGTAATTTCAGAAAAAGTAGTTCGCGAAGATATATTTACATCTATTCATATTGATGAGTATTCTTTAGATGTTAGAGATACAAAATTAGGAACAGAAGAGTTAACTAATGATATTCCTAACGTTTCTGAAGAAGCAACCAAAGACTTAGATGAAAATGGAATGATAAGAATTGGAGCAGAAGTAAATCCTGGTGATATCTTAATTGGAAAAATTACCCCAAAAGGAGAATCTGATCCAACTCCAGAAGAAAAATTATTACGCGCTATTTTTGGTGATAAAGCAGGTGATGTAAAAGACGCATCATTAAAAGCTTCGCCATCATTAAGAGGGGTAGTAATCGATAAAAAATTATTTAAAAGAGCGGTAAAAGATAAAAACAAAAGATTAAGAGATAAAGAAGCATTAGCAACTTTAGAGCAATCTTTCGTTTCTAAATTCGAAACTTTAAAAGATCAATTAATAGAAAAGTTATTTGCACTAATTAGCGGAAAAACATCGCAAGGTGTATTTAACGATTTAGGTGAAGAAGTTTTACCAAAAGGTAAAAAATACACCCTAAAAATGTTAAATTCTGTAGACGATTATGTTCACTTAACAGGTTCTTGGACAACAGATAGCGACTTAAATAAATTAGTTGGTGAGTTAGTTCATAATTATAAGATTAAAGTAAACGATTTACAGGGTTCTTTACGTCGTCAAAAATTTACAATCTCTGTAGGAGATGAATTACCAGCCGGAATTTTAAAACTTGCTAAAATTTACATTGCTAAAAAACGTAAATTAAAAGTAGGAGATAAAATGGCAGGTCGTCATGGAAACAAAGGTATTGTTGCACGTATTGTAAGAGCAGAAGATATGCCTTTCTTAGAAGACGGAACTCCAGTAGACATAGTTCTTAACCCATTAGGGGTACCATCTCGTATGAATATTGGTCAAATTTACGAAACTGTTCTAGGTTGGGCAGGTCAAAAATTAGACAAAAAATATGCAACACCTATTTTTGATGGAGCGTCTTTAGACGAAATCAATAAATATACAGATGATGCAGGTGTACCAAGATTTGGACACACTTATTTATATGATGGAGGAACAGGAAAACGTTTTGATCAACCAGCAACAGTTGGGGTAATTTATATGATTAAATTAGGACACATGATTGAAGATAAAATGCACGCGCGTTCTATTGGTCCTTACTCATTAATTACACAACAACCATTAGGTGGTAAAGCACAATTTGGGGGTCAGCGTTTTGGAGAGATGGAAGTTTGGGCACTTGAAGCTTATGGAGCATCGAGTATCTTAAGAGAAATCTTGACTGTTAAGTCTGATGATGTTATGGGTAGAGCTAAAACATACGAAAGTATTGTGAAAGGTGAAGCTATGCCAGAACCAGGTTTACCAGAATCATTTAACGTATTAATGCACGAATTGAAAGGTTTAGGATTAGACGTTAGATTAGAAGAATAATTTTTAATAGTTGGTAGTTGTTAGTGCTTAGTTATTGGTTTCAATCCTTTAATTAGAATTTTGAGAGTCACAACTAAAAACTAACAACTAAAAACCAAAAACTATATAAAAGAACATGGCAAGAAAACAAGAAAAGTACACTGTAAAAAAGTTTAATAAAATCTCAATTGGTTTATCATCACCAGAAGCAATATTAGAAGTTTCTAAAGGTGAAGTTTTAAAACCAGAAACTATAAATTACCGTACACACAAGCCAGAAAGAGATGGTTTGTTTTGTGAGCGTATTTTTGGTCCTGTAAAGGATTATGAGTGTGCTTGTGGAAAATACAAAAGAATTCGTTATAAAGGGATTGTTTGTGATAGATGTGGGGTAGAAGTTACCGAAAAGAAAGTACGTAGAGATAGAGTAGGGCACATCAACTTGGTAGTTCCTGTAGCTCATATTTGGTACTTTAGATCATTACCTAACAAAATGGGATACCTTTTAGGTTTACCATCTAAAAAGTTAGATATGATTATCTATTACGAACGTTATGTTGTAATTCAACCAGGTATTGCTAAAAATGTAGAAGGAGAACCATTACAAAAAATGGATTTCTTAACAGAAGAAGAATACTTAGATATTGTTGATGAATTACCACAAGAAAATCAATATTTAGAAGACACAGACCCAAATAAATTTATTGCTAAAATGGGTGCTGAGTGTTTAATAGACTTATTGGCTAGAATCGATTTAGACCAATTATCTTTCGATTTAAGACACAAAGCAAATACAGAAACTTCTAAACAACGTAAAACAGAAGCATTAAAACGTTTAAATGTTGTAGAAGCATTTAGAGATTCTCAAAAAAATAGAGAAAACAATCCTGAGTGGATGATCATGAAGGCAATACCGGTAATTCCACCAGAATTACGCCCTCTAGTGCCTTTAGATGGTGGTCGTTTTGCAACCTCAGATTTAAATGATTTATATAGAAGAGTAATTATTAGAAACAATCGTTTAAAAAGATTGGTAGAAATAAAAGCTCCAGAAGTTATTTTACGTAATGAAAAACGTATGTTACAAGAATCTGTAGATTCATTATTTGATAACACACGTAAATCATCAGCAGTAAAAACAGAATCTAACAGACCATTAAAATCTTTATCAGATTCATTAAAAGGTAAACAAGGTCGTTTCCGTCAAAACTTATTAGGAAAACGTGTAGATTATTCAGCACGTTCTGTAATTGTAGTTGGGCCAGAAATGAAATTGTCTGAATGTGGATTGCCAAAAGATATGGCAGCAGAACTTTACAAACCTTTCGTAATTAGAAAATTAATAGAAAGAGGAATTGTTAAAACTGTAAAATCTGCTAAGAAAATTATAGATAGAAAAGAACCCGTTGTTTGGGATATTTTAGAAAATGTAATTAAAGGACATCCTGTTTTATTAAATAGAGCTCCTACTTTACACAGGTTAGGTATCCAAGCTTTTCAACCAAAATTAATTGAAGGAAAAGCAATACAATTACACCCATTAGCATGTTCTGCATTTAATGCCGATTTTGATGGAGATCAAATGGCGGTTCATTTACCATTAGGACCAGAAGCTATTTTAGAAGCACAATTATTAATGTTAGCTTCTCATAATATCTTAAACCCGGCAAATGGCGCCCCAGTAACTGTACCTTCTCAAGATATGGTACTTGGGTTATATTATATGACTAAAGAAAGAAAGTCAACCAAAGATGTTCCTATTAAAGGAGAAGGGTTAACATTCTATTCGCCAGAAGAAGTAACAATTGCTTTTAACGAGCAACAAGTAGACCTAAATGCTGGTATAAAAGTTAGAACTCAAGATATAGACGAAAACGGAGAGCAAGTAACTAAAATTATAGAAACTACTGTAGGTAGAGTTTTATTTAATGAAAAAGTACCTGCTGAAGCTGGATATATTAATGAGGTATTAACTAAGAAAAACTTAAGAGGAATTATTGGTGGAATTTTAAAAGCTACAGATATTCCTACAACAGGTGCTTTCTTAGATGAAATAAAAAATATGGGATATAAATTTGCCTTTGAAGGCGGTTTATCATTCTCATTAGGAGATATTATTATTCCTGCAGAAAAACAATCTATGATTGATGAAGCCAACAAAGAGGTGGACATGATTGTAGGAAATTATAACATGGGTATGTTAACGCAAAAAGAGCGTTACAATCAGGTAATTGATGTTTGGGGTTCTACCAACAATAGATTAACTGAATTATCTATGAAAAACTTAAGAGAAGACCAACAAGGTTTTAACTCTGTATATATGATGCTAGATTCTGGTGCAAGGGGTTCTAAAGAACAAATACGTCAGTTAACTGGTATGCGTGGTTTAATGGCAAAGCCTAAAAAATCTACTGCAGGTGGTGGAGAAATTATTGAAAACCCAATTCTTTCTAACTTTAAAGAAGGTTTATCAATCTTAGAATACTTTATCTCTACACACGGTGCTCGTAAAGGATTAGCAGATACCGCTTTAAAAACCGCAGATGCAGGTTACTTAACACGTAGACTGGTAGATGTATCTCAAGACGTTATAATTAACGAAGAAGATTGTGGTACATTAAGAGGTTTAGAAGTAGCTCCTTTAAAGAAAAACGATGAAATTGTAGAATCTTTAGCAGACAGAATAGAAGGTAGAGTTTCTTTAAACAATGTTTATCACCCAATTACAGACGAAATCTTATTAGAAGCTAACCAAAGAATTACTTCTCAATTAGCAGAAGCCGTAGATAAATCGGGTATAGATACTGTAGAAGTAAGATCTCCATTAAGTTGTGAATCTTCTAAAGGGATTTGTGCAAAATGTTATGGACAAAGTTTATCTACACTTAATAAAGTTCAAATTGGTGAAGCAGTTGGTGTAATTGCAGCACAATCTATTGGAGAGCCAGGTACACAGTTAACATTACGTACATTCCACGTTGGTGGGGTTGCAGGTAACATTTCTGAAGATAATAAGTTAACCGCTAAATTTGAAGGTAAAGTTGTTATAGACGATTTAAGAACTGTTGTAGGTAAAGATAACGAAGGTAATGAAGTTGATATTGTAATTTCTAGAACAGCAGAAATTAAAATTATAGACAAGAAAACAGGAATCACGTTAAGTACTAATATTATTCCTTATGGTTCTATCATTTTTGATAAAGACAGAAAATCTATCAAAAAAGGAGATGTAATTGTACAATGGGATCCATTTAACGGTGTAATTGTTTCAGAATTTTCTGGAAAAGTGAAGTTTGATAATTTAGAGCAAGGTATGAACTATGCTGTAGAAATTGACGAACAAACAGGTTTCCAAGAAAAAGTAATTACAGACTCTAAGAATAAGAAAATTATAGCTTCTTTAATTATAGAAGATAAAGATGGTAATGCCCTACGATCTTACAGTTTACCAGTTGGTGCACATTTAATGGTCAATGACGGAGACACTGTAGAAAGTGGTAAAACATTAGTAAAAATACCTAGAAAATCTGGTAAAGCAGGTGATATTACAGGAGGTTTACCACGTGTAACAGAATTATTTGAAGCACGTAACCCTTCTAATCCATCTGTAGTTTCAGAAATTGATGGTGTAGTTTCTTTCGGAAAAATTAAACGTGGTAATAGAGAAATTATCGTTGAATCTAAAACAGGAGAAATTAGCAAGTATTTAGTAAAACTTTCTAACCAAATCTTAGTTCAAGAAAACGACTTTATTAAAGCGGGTATGCCATTATCTGATGGAGCAACAACACCTTCTGATATTTTAAGAATTAAAGGACCCTCTGCAGTACAAGAGTACTTAGTAAATGAAATACAAGAAGTATATCGTTTACAAGGTGTAAAAATTAATGACAAACATTTCGAAGTTGTAGTTCGTCAAATGATGCGTAAAGTTAAAATTATAGATTCTGGAGATACATTATTCTTAGAGAATCAATTAATTCATAAAAACGACTTTATCGAAGAAAATGATGCAATTTACGGAATGAAAGTTGTTGAAGATGCGGGTGATTCTGAAAACTTAAAACCAGGTCAAATAATTTCTGCACGTCAATTAAGAGATGAAAATTCTTTATTAAGAAGAAACGATCAGAACTTAGTAGTAGCAAGAGAAGCAAGACCTGCAACAGCAGAACAAGTTTTACAAGGTATTACTAGAGCGTCATTACAAACCAAATCGTTTATTTCTGCAGCTTCTTTCCAAGAAACTACAAAAGTATTAAACGAAGCAGCTGTAAATGGTAAAATAGATACTTTAGAAGGCTTAAAAGAAAATGTAATTGTTGGTAAGAAAATACCAGCAGGTACAGGAATGAGATCTTACGATAAAATTATTGTAGGACCCAAAGATGAGATAGAACAAAGTTTCTAAAAAAAAAACGTGTAAACGTTTAAATATTTAAAAGTTGAATTGTTTACTGTAATTTTATTACACTATTCAATTCAACTTTTTTTTTGTCATTCCTGCGTAGGCAGGAATCCATAATATGAAAGTTTTAGATTCCTGCTTTCGCAGTAATGACATTTCGTTTTTAAGAATACAAGAGAAAATTACACAAGTAAACAAATTAACATTTAAATATAGAATAAATGGAAGAAAATCAAAATAAAGACGGCCAATTAAATATAGAGTTAGATCAAGAGGTTGCAGAAGGAACGTATTCTAACTTAGCAATCATCAACCATTCTGTATCAGAATTTATTGTAGATTTTATTAATATAATGCCAGGTGTACCTAAAGCAAAAGTAAAATCAAGAATTATTTTAACACCACAACACGCTAAAAGACTTACCAAAGCTTTAGCAGATAATGTTAGAAAATTTGAACAAGCACATGGTGAGATAAAAGACTATGAACAACCACCAATACCTATGAATTTTGGACCTACAGGTAAGGCATAATAAAAAAAGCGAAACTTTTAAGTTTCGCTTTTTTTATTTTTATATATGTCACGTCCTAACATAGTGTTACACCTAAACATTATATTTATGGATTCAAATTACAAAAAACGTACACAAAAAGATTACAGTTTAAGTCTAAAACTTCAGATAGTACAAGAGATTGAACAAGGT